>PFKL01000174.1 GCA_002784245.1 Comamonadaceae bacterium CG_4_10_14_3_um_filter_60_75 | reverse complement strand
GCATCGAGGAACTTGCGCACCTCCATCGCCACGCGGTACCGCAGCATCAGATTGTTTTGCATGTAGGGGCGTCGCAAATCGAGCACACGGTGCGTCAAGCGCGTGGTCTCGGAGAGGTTTTCTTCGTCCAACTGGAACGGCGGTGTGACCGACGGGTTCAACACGATCAGCTCATGACACAACACCTCGATCTTGCCGCTCTTCAGGCTGTCGTTGACCGTGCCTTGCGGGCGGGCACGCACCAAGCCTTTGACCTGGATGCAAAACTCATTGCGCAGGTCTTCTGCAACCCTGAACATCTCGGCACGGTCGGGATCGCACACCACCTGGACATAACCCTCGCGGTCACGGACATCGACAAAAATCACCCCGCCGTGGTCACGTCGGCGATTGACCCAGCCACACAAGGTCACCGTTTGGCCCATCAGGGCTTCAGTCACCAAACCACAATAATGAGAACGCATTGCCATACAAACTGCTTTCAATAGCCACCATCCAAGGCAGCAAGGTTGTCAAAAACTATTTCGCCAGCGGTCCCGACGACGACGTCGGCGCCACTGAGCCCATGGAAATCACATACGTGAGCGCTTCATCCACGCTCATCTTCAGTTCAATCACGTCGCTGCGTGGCAGCATCAGAAAAAAACCACTGGTCGGGTTGGGCGTCGTCGGCACATAGACACTGACGTAATCGCCCGCCAGATGGGTCGCCACTTCGCCACCAGGCGCGCCGGTCTGAAACGCAATTGTCCAGGCACCCGCACGCGGATACTGCACCAGCAATGCCGTGCGAAACGCGTTGCCGTTACTCGAAAACAGCGTGTCCGATACCTTTTTGACGCTGTTGTAGATGGTCCGAAAAACCGGAATATGGGTGAACAACCGATCCCACTGCGTCAGCCACCAACGCCCCGCCACATTCGAAACCAACGAACCTGTCACAAGCAAACCCGCAAACACCAACACCACGCCCAAGCCGGGTATGTGCTTGAATTTTTCAAGCAGCGCCGCCAGCGAATCGGGCGACAAGGCCTGGATGCCAGAGAGCAAGGCAACAAATATCCCGTCGAGCAGGCCGATCAGCCACAGCAAAACCCAAATGGTGATGGCCAGCGGCAGCCAGACCAACAAACCGGTAAGAAGGTATTTTTTGAGGTGCACAGTGGCCTTCATTACGCGCCTAGCTGTGGCAAGCGCAACCCGCGCCACAACCTGCTGCAGGCGTTGGTGCCGACTCTGCGTTGGCAGACGCGGCAGCGGGCTTGGCCGCAGCGCTGTCGCCAGCCGCCGCGGGCGACGACGCAGCGCCAGCACCGCCCTTGAAATCCGTCGCGTACCAGCCCGAGCCCTTGAGCTGGAAACCGGCCGCTGTCAGTTGCTTGGCAAATGTGGCTTTGCCACAGGCAGGGCATTCTGACAACTGCGGATCAGACATTTTTTGCAATACATCTTTGGCAAACCCGCAGGACTCGCATTTATAAGCGTAGATAGGCATATTGGTCAGACCTTGGAGAGACAGTCGCAAAGCCTGACATTATAAAGTCGGCGTTAAAACAGCCTCACCCGGATCATGATCTGCATCGCCAGCAGACCCAGCACAAAACCGACACCGCCATACACGATGGCCGACAACAAGCGGTTCGTCCTCTTTTGCTCGATCAACAAGGCTTGCAGCTCCTGGCCGCGGTCACGGGTGTTTGTTCGCAAGAAATCAACCAACAGACGCGGCAATTCCGGCAGCATCTTGGCGTAGCGCGGCGCCTCGTTGCGCAATTCATCAAGCAGTTTTTTGGGCCCGATCTGGTTCACCATCCACTTTTCAAGAAAGGGCTTGGCGGTGCTCCACAAATCAAGATCGGGGTCCAGTTGACGGCCCAGACCCTCAATATTGAGCAACGTTTTTTGTAGCAACACCAGCTGCGGCTGGATTTCGACCTGAAAGCGCCGTGAGGTCTGAAACAGTCGCATCAACAACAAACCCAGCGAAATTTCCTTCAGGGGCCGGTCAAAGTAGGGTTCGCAAACCGACCGGATCGCCGACTCCAGCTCATCGACACGGGTTGTTCTGGGCACCCAGCCCGACTCGATGTGCAGTTCGGCCACACGCTTGTAGTCGCGACGGAAAAATGCGGTGAAATTTTGTGCCAGGTACTCTTTGTCCACTTCGGTCAGCGTACCGATGATGCCGAAATCGAGCGAGATGTAACGCCCAAAAGTGGCAGGCTCGACGCTGACCTGGATGTTGCCAGGATGCATGTCGGCGTGGAAAAAGCCATCGCGAAAAACCTGGGTGAAAAAAATGGTGACACCGTCGCGCGCCAACTTCGGAATGTCCACCCCGGCAGCACGCAAGCGTTCAACCTGATTGATCGGCACGCCCTTCATGCGCTCCATCACCATCACGCTGGGATGACAGTAGTCCCAGAACATCTCGGGGATCAACACCAGGTCGAGGTCAGCCATGTTGCGGCGCAACTGCGCCGCGCTGGAGGCCTCGCGCACCAGGTCAAGTTCATCGTGCAGGTACTTGTCAAACTCGGCGACGACTTCACGCGGCTTCAGCCGTTTGCCCTCGTCGGACAAACTGTCGACCCATGCTGCCATCATGCGCATCAGGTCAAGGTCTTTGTCGATGGCCCCCAGCATACCCGGTCGCAACACCTTGACCGCCACATCGCGAAGTCTGCCGTCACGGTCTTTCAAAACCGCAAAATGCACCTGCGCAATCGACGCGCTGGCAATCGGCTCGCGGTCAAACGAGACAAAAATGTCGGCGACCTTCTTCTTGAAGGCTTTCTCAATAATGCCAATGGCGACTTCACTGGGGAACGGCGGCACCCGGTCCTGCAGCAAGGCCAATTCGTCTGAAATATCCACCGGCAGCAAGTCACGCCGGGTCGACAAAACCTGCCCAAACTTGACAAAGATCGGGCCCAGGTCTTCCAGCGCCTGGCGAATACGCTGACCGCGCGGCGCCTGCAGATTGCGGCCGACCGACAGAATGCGCGCCAGTCGCAGCAGGAAAGGGCTTTTCATGCTGGACAAAACCAGTTCGTCCAGGCCATGGCGAAACAGCACCCAGACGATGAAAACACCGCGAAAAAGACGTGTCATCAGGACGCTTTGCCGGGAACGAACTGGCTGGCCTTGGCAGCGAACTGGCGCATTCCGGCCACCACGGTCGAAGCCAGTTGACTCAGGGTATGGGCCGGCACGTCGCCAATGAGGCGAGCCAGGTCTTCTTCAATGTCCCAGCGTACATGCTCGGTCAGCCAATTGACCTCGGCAGCGAGCTGCACGTCGCCCTCGATGCGAACCGCTGGTTTCTCGCCACGCATCAGGCTTTGCGCCAATCCCAGCGGCGAGGTGTCGGTCACCACCAGCACCAGATCAGGCTTGGCCGGCCCCGCGCCCAAGTCGAGTAAACCGGCGGGGGTGGCTTCAAGCTTGAAGACAAGCGAGCGCCACTGCACTTGCATGATCTGGCCACGGTGGCGCGCCAACCGGCTCATTGCCTCAGGTTCTTGCATCAGCACGTGATTGAGCAGCAGCACGATGCGGCGCTGAGCCTCGTCGAGCGCCCACTGCGGCGGTTGGAACTTGGGTAAGGGGGCTTTCTGGAAAAATTCTTCCAGCAATAAAAAAGGGGACTGTGTTGCCATAGTCCCCGATTATTCCTGAATTTTGATGACTGAACTTACTGCAGGGCTTGCACCCCCGCCACCAGCCAGCCGGATTGGCCGCTCTTGGGTTTGGTCATGTTCCAGACCTCACGGAACGGGCTGGCGCCGGCGGAGGGCTCTTCGCGAATCATGCCGGAGAACTCGACGCTGGCCATGTACTCATCACCCAGGTCTTCGATACCGAGCAAATGCGCGTCGATCATGACAACGTCGGTCATGTTGACCGGGCCACCGGTGTGCGACTCGCGTTCGGCCAACTGAGCCTGGATTTCCTTGAGCATCGTATCGGTCATCATGACGCGCAAGGCTGCGATATCCGATTTGTCCCAAGCCGCCTGCAACGATACGAAGTTGGCCTTGGCCGAGCGCAAGAAACCCTCAGAATCAAAACCTTCCGGGATACCCCAAGTCTGGGCGCCCAACAAGCCTGCACCAATCATCGAGCCACCGCCGGACGCTGCACTGCCAGCATCAAACGACGTCGCAGCCCGCTCCCAAGGTCGCGCGGAAGCGTCGTTACCCACGTTTTCTGGTCGGTAACTGTGGGGCGTGGCGGTTTGACCCGCGACACCTGCGCCCTGAAAAGCAAAGGGCGACGCACTGCGCACCGGCTGCGCCTTGCGCCGCATGAACCAGCCCACCGCCATCATGACAGCCAGCGCCAGCAGCGCAAACATCATGAATTGGGCCATTTCCGCACCCAAGCCCAGCGAACTGGCCAGCCAAGCCAAGCCCAAGCCTGCAGCCAAGCCACCCAACATCGCACCCCATGGTTTCTTCGGCGCGGCCGCCGCCGGTACCGCCGGTGTGGGAGCCTTGTTGGCATTGTTGACACCTTGCGTTGGCGCGGGTGGCGTTGCCTGGCGTTGCGTCACGTTGCTTGATTGCTTGCCAAACGACAG
The DNA here is from genome assembly GCA_002784245.1 of Comamonadaceae bacterium CG_4_10_14_3_um_filter_60_75. Classification (GTDB taxonomy): domain Bacteria; phylum Pseudomonadota; class Gammaproteobacteria; order Burkholderiales; family Burkholderiaceae_C; genus Rhodoferax. The sequence continues at coordinate 17,053 of PFKL01000174.1, read as the reverse complement.
GCCGCCGCCAAAGCGCTTGGCAGCATCGGCCGGGCCGGTCACCAGAACCAGGCACATCGCCAAAACCGAAAGCCAACTTTTCATAACAACTCCAGATGATTTTGTTTCAACATTTGATACCGACGTGCAAGGCTACCAGACCGCCGGTCATGTTGTGGTAATCCACATGGCCAAAGCCATTAGCCTTCATCAGGGTTTTGAGCTCCTGCTGGCTGGGGTGCATGCGAATCGACTCAGCCAGGTACTGGTAACTACCGGCGTCACCCGCCACCCACTCACCCAATTTGGGCAGCACCTTGAAGGAATACCAGTCATAGGCTTTCTCCAGCGGCTTGGCGACCTTGGAAAACTCCAGCACCAGCAGCTTGCCACCGGGCTTGAGCACCCGGTTCATCTCGGCCAGCGCCACGTCTTTGTGCGTCATGTTGCGCAGGCCAAAGGCAACGCTCACCAAATCAAAATAGTTGTCCGCAAAAGGTAGCTTTTCGGCATCGCACACCGTCGTCGGCAACACCAGGCCCGCGTCAACCAGACGATCGCGTCCGGTGCGCAGCATCGCCTCGTTGATGTCTGTGTGCACAACCAAGCCGCTTTTACCTACCTTTTTGGCAAACGCCAGCGCCAGGTCACCCGTGCCACCGGCAATGTCCAGCGCCTTGTCACCCTCGTGCAAATTAGCCACCATCACGGTGTAGGCCTTCCAGGCGCGGTGCAGGCCCATTGACATCAAGTCGTTCATCAGGTCATATTTGGGTGCAACCGAATCAAACACGCCTTTGACGTGGCTGGCTTTTTCAGTTTCGTCTACGCTCTTGAATCCAAAATGTGTCGTGCTCATGATTTTGATGGTAATAGGGTAATAGCCGTTCAGCTGCGATTGCTCGCGCGCTCAGGTGAAATTGTCGCGCAGATGTTGAAAGCACTGCCCCCAGCCCGGCCAATCCAGGCAAAAGGTGTCAGGCCGACGCCAATAAGGCGCGCACCGAAGAAAGTTGCCGGCGCGACACAAACAGCGGCTCATCAAGCCGATCCAGGCGCACGGCCCAGCCGTCCCCCTCCTCGGAATCATGGTGTTTTTGCAGCGCTCGCACCGCGTGCCTGGCCACCAGCGCATTGCGATGAATACGTAAGAACCGGTCACCGTAGCGGCTCTCCAGATCGTTGAGCGCACCCTCGAGCACATAGCTGTGGGCGGCAGTGCGCACCGTGATGTACTTGAGCTCCGCCTTGAAATACAACACCTCGGCCAGCGGCACCCGTTCGGTTCGGCCACGCTCTTGAATCACCAGAAAGTCATTGGTCAAATCGGCTTCCAACCCTTTATTTGTCTGTAGATATCGCTCTGCTTTTTGAAGTGCTGCCTGAAGCCGTTCCAAGCGTACTGGCTTCGTCAGGTAGTCTTGCGCCTCAAGTTCAAAGGCCTGCACGGCGTGTTCGGCAAACGCTGTAACGAACACCAGCGCCAGAACGTTGGGCAGGCTGCGCAGGGTTTGCGCCAGCTTCAGCCCGTCAGCGCCTGGCATATGAATGTCAGACAACACCAGGTCGACACGCTGATGCATGATTATCTGAACCGCGTCGGCGGCGTTGGCCGCCTCGCCCACGACAACGGCGCCGGGCGCGGTGCAGTCTGCAAGCAAACTGCGCAAACGCGTGCGCGCCAGCGCTTCGTCGTCAACAATGACCACCCGCAAGGTCATACCGGCACCTCGATCCGGACCTGGAACACACCGTCTTTGAGTCCATAGTTGAAACGCCCCTGCACATCGTGCAGCAGACTCAGGCGCTCGCGCACATTGTCCAGCGCCAGACCCATCCCGGCTGTTGGTCCGGTGCCACCCTGCGCGACCGTGTTGCTCACTTTGATCACCACCGCGGAGCCCCGGCGTTGCGTACTGACGCGGATGCGTGCACCCGTTGCACTGGGTTCGACGCCGTGTTTGACCGCGTTTTCCACCAAGGGCTGCAGCAGCAGCGGTGGCAGTTGCGCCGCTGCTGCGGTGGCGTCAAGCGACCACACAACCGAGATTCGGTCACCGAAGCGAATTTGCTCAATGGCCAGATAACGTTGCACTAGCGTGATTTCATCGGCCAGGCTGACACTTTGCCCCTGCTCGGTCAGCGCGTAGCGAAACAGGTCGCTCAAGTCTTCCAGCAGGCGTTCGGCCTTGCGCGGCTCGGCCCGCACCAGGGCAATGGCGCTATTGAGTGTGTTGAAAAGAAAGTGCGGGCGGATGCGCGCCTGCAGCTCTGCCAGGCGCGCCTGGGTAGCAGCCGGTGTGGTGCCCCGCGCACGCAGCACCAACGCTGCAACCAGGGCGGCTGACAACAGTGCACCGGCGAGTGCACTGGCCAGCCAGGGCGGCGATTCGATCAACCCCATTAGCGCCAATACGCCACAGCCATAGGTACCTGCCAAGGCGCCCAAGCCGATGCCAGCCGCCTGCTGCAGCGCCGGGCGCAGACGCGCCAACAGCTTTTTCAGGCTGCATGCCACGATCAGCCACAACAAGGTCGCAGGCAAGGCCGCACCGGTGATCAGCGACATGCGGGTAAGCCAGTCGAGTAACGAATAAGCGCCAAAAGCCGCCACCACACCGACGACAGCCTCGACAAACAACACCGCACGCAAGACCACGCCGACATGGCAGGCGTCAAAAACCAGGGCGTTGACAGGCGGTGCCCCGGCCGCCTTATCCGGGGGCGGCATCACTGTCTCCTGGAAGACCGATAAAATTTGGGAGTCTTTCATTGAGCAAGTTGCTTTGGCGCGCACAAACTTGTACGCCGCGCCCAATTATTGATGATTTGTGCCATCGCACCCACCTACCCAGCCGCCAAGCGGCCCTCCCATGAGCCAAAACCAACTCGACAAAAAATCCCAAGCCTGGTCGGCCCTGTTTTCCGAGCCCATGAGCGACCTGGTCAAGCGCTACACGTCCAGCGTGTTTTTTGACAAACGCTTGTGGCAAGCCGACATCTCCGGCAGCCTGGCGCACGCCGAGATGCTCGCAGCCCAAGGCATCATCAGCGATGCCGACCTGGCCGCCATACTGAACGGCATGGCCACCCTTCGCAAGGAAATCGAAACAGGCACTTTTGAGTGGAAGCTCGACCTGGAGGACGTTCACCTCAACATCGAAGCACGGCTGACCCAACTGGTGGGCGACGCCGGCAAGCGCCTGCACACCGGGCGCAGCCGCAACGACCAGGTGGCCACCGACGTGCGTCTGTGGCTGCGCGGCGAGATCGACCTGATCGAGGCCTTGCTGGTTGACCTGCAAAAAGCCTTGGTTGATGTGGCAGAAAAGCACGTGAATGTGATTCTGCCCGGTTTTACCCACCTGCAGGTGGCACAACCGGTGAGCTTTGGCCACCACCTGCTGGCCTATGTGGAAATGTTTTCCCGCGACAGCGAGCGCATGGCCGAAGTTCGCAGTCGCGTCAATCGCCTGCCCTTGGGCGCCGCCGCCCTGGCGGGCACGAGCTACCCGCTGGACCGCCAACGCGTGGCGCGCACGCTGGGCATGGTCGACGCAGCGGGTGCACCGCAGGTATGCCAGAACAGCCTGGACGCGGTCAGCGACCGCGACTTCGCTATTGAATTCACCGCCGCCGCGTCGCTTTGCATGGTACATATCAGCCGCCTGAGCGAAGAGCTGGTGCTGTGGATGAGCCAGAACTTTGGCTTCGTCAAAATCGCTGACCGTTTCACCACCGGCAGCTCGATCATGCCGCAGAAAAAAAATCCGGACGTGCCCGAACTCGCGCGCGGAAAAACCGGTCGTGTGGTCGGCCACCTGATGGGGCTGATCACCCTCATGAAAGGCCAGCCGCTGGCCTACAACAAGGACAACCAGGAAGACAAGGAGCCGCTGTTTGATACCGTCGACACACTCAAGGACACCTTGCGCATCTTCTCTGAAATGATCGGCGGCCAGCGCAACCCGGCAACGGGCCAAAAAGAAGGTGGCATCAGCGTTAACGCGCAGGCCATGGAACAAGCGGCCCTGCGCGGCTACGCTACGGCCACCGATCTGGCCGACTACCTGGTCAAGAAGGGTTTGCCATTTCGCGACGCGCACGAGACCGTGGCGCACGCTGTCAAGGCCGCCATTGCGCACCAGGTGGACTTGTCCGAGCTGCCACTGGCGGTGTTGCAAGGCTTCAACGCCAGCATCGGCTCGGACGTGTTTGACGCCTTGTCACTGCGTGGGTCGCTGAACGCACGCAATACCTTGGGTGGCACCGCGCCACAGCAGGTTCTTCAACAAATTGCGCGCCACCGTGCGCGACTGGGTGCTTGAGATGGAACAAAACGATCCGATGACCACGACGCCACCGACCCCGTGCCATGCCACACGCTGGCGCATCGCCACCCTGATCTGTGTGATTTTGCTGGCCTTGGCGGGCGCGACCGGGGTGAGCATGATGGAACAATTCAAGGCGCAGCTGGGTCACCTGCAGACCAAGCTCAAATCCGTGCCGCAAATCAGGTTTGTCTCGGTTTTGATGGACGACAAGCACCAGCCAGCGCAGTTGATCACCTTCGACACGCAAGACGGTTATCTGCTGATTCAGCGCTTGAATGACGTCAAGGAAGGTCGTGAAGAAAGCCTGCAATTGTGGGCGCTTGACGAACGGGCCCGCCCGCTGTCACTGGGCGTTGTCAGCCCCGGTATCAAGACCGCACAGATTCGGGTCAACGAAGCCATTTTGGCGCAGGCCAAAGACCTGGCTATCAGCGTTGAAAACAAGGGCGGCGTCGACCCCGGTGCCGCACCAAGCCTGCCCTACCTGTTTACCGGCGCGCTGATTCGCAAGTCGCTTTAGGCGATCAAGCCATCGGTCGGCCGGGTGCCAGCGTGGCTTCGGTCACACCCAGCGCGGTCAACGCCGCTGGCACGGGCTGGTGCTGCACCAAAGCAGCACTGAGCTCACCCATGGCGGGTGCGGTCTGGATGCCGTAGCCACCCTGCCCGGCCAGCCAGAAAAAACCTGGTGCATCGGGCGCAAATCCGACAACCGGCGTCTTGTCTGCCACAAACGAGCGCAAGCCAGCCCATTTGCGCTGCACCCGGCGGATCTGCAAGGTGGTCGCTGTCTCCACCCGATCCACCGCGATGGCCACGTCCAGTTCTTCGGGCTGCACGTCCTGTGGCTCCACCGGGTCGGCGTTGGCCGGCGACACCAGCAGCATGCCGGCGTCGGGCTTGAGGTAGAAGCCCTCATTGGCGTCCATCACCATCGGCCAGGCGTGGCTGTCGCAGCCCGCGGGCACATCGCACATGAAGGCGGTGCGTCGCATCGGCTGCAAGCCGATGGGTGCCACACCGGCCATGCGCGCGAGTTCGTCGCACCAGGCACCGGCAGCGTTGACCACCACCTCGGCCAAAAATTCACCTGCGGTGGTCTTGATGCGCCAAGCGTTGCCCTCGCGCGCGATCTGCTCAACCACAGCGTCGCATAGCAGTTGCGCGCCCGCGGCCTTGGCACCGCGCAGAAACCCCTGGTGAATGCCGTGCACATCCATGTCCATGGCGTCAGGCTCATACACACCATAAACAGCGGCTTCAGGCTTCAAGATCGGCACGCGCTGCAGGATGTCGGCCTGCGACCACCATTCAATGTTGGGCACCAGCGCCTTGCGTTCGTCAAAGGCGCGCTGCAAGGTCTCGCGGTCGTCGTTGCCACCAACACTCAATGAACCGCGTGGCGTCACCAGCGGGTAAGGAGAAAAACCTTCTGGCGGGGCAAAGTAAAACGCCTTTGACGCGGTGGTGATGGCGCGCACGGGGGCGTTACCGTATGTCTCGGAATACAGTGCAGCCGAGCGGCCGGTGGCGTGGTAGCCCGGTTGGGATTCGCGCTCAAGCAGGGTGACCTGGCGATGCGGCGCCAGGAAATAAGCCAGCGACGCGCCCGCCATCCCCGCGCCGACGATGAGAACTTCCGTTTTTTGCATGACCGATCTTTCCTGAAAAAATAGGGCCTGCCATCGCAGGTGCTTGTCTGGCTTGCATTGTGAAAGGCCTTGGTACCCAACGCACGCCAGAATCAGCGGCAATCATTTATTTCATCCGCCATTAGCGTTTTCTTAAGCCGGTGCTTTTAACATGGGTGATCTGCACAAGGATTTTGTATGCCCGTCATCACCAACATTGAAGATTTACGCGTTCTGGCCAAGCAACGCATTCCGCGCATGTTTTACGAATACGTCGACTGCGGTTCGTGGACCGAGAGCACGTACCACGCCAATTCAGACGATTTCAAGCGCATCAAACTGCGCCAGCGCGTGGCCATCAACATGGAAAACCGCAGCACCGCCAGCACCATGATCGGCCAAAAAGTGGCCATGCCGGTGGCACTGGCACCGACCGGCCTGACCGGCATGCTGTGCGCTGACGGCGAGATCAAGGCGGCGCTGGCGGCCAAGAAATTCGGCGTGCCGTTCACCTTGTCGACCATGAGCATCTGCGCGATTGAAGACGTCGCCAAAGCAACCGGTGGTCACCCTTTCTGGTTTCAGCTCTATGTGATGCGCGACCGCGACTTCATCGAGCGTCTGATCGACCGCGCCAAAGCAGCCAAGTGCTCGGCGTTGATGCTGACGCTGGACCTGCAGATCATCGGCCAGCGTCACAAAGACATCAAAAACGGCCTGTCGGCGCCACCCAAGCTCACGCTGCCCAACATCCTCAACATGATGACCAAGCCACGCTGGGGGCTGGGCATGCTGGGCACGCCGCGCCGGGGTTTTGGCAACATCATCGGCCACGTCAAAGGCATCGAGACCATGGGCACACTCAGCGAATGGACGGCCAAACAGTTTGACCCGGCGCTGAACTGGGGCGACGTGGAGTGGATCAAAAAGCGCTGGGGCGGCCCGCTCATCCTCAAAGGCATCCAGGACGTGGAAGACGCGCGCATTGCCGTCAGTTCTGGCGCCGATGCGCTCATCGTCAGCAACCACGGTGGCCGCCAGTTGGACGGCGCCCCGTCGTCCATCGCGGCACTGCCGGCGATTGTGGAAGCGGTCGGCAAGCAAATCGAGGTGCACATGGACGGTGGCATCCGCAGCGGGCAAGATGTGCTCAAAGCCCGCGCCCTGGGCGCGCGTGGCACCTACATCGGCCGCGCCTTCAACTACGGCGTTGGTGCGCTGGGTGAACAAGGCGTGGCGAAAGCGCTGCAGATCATTCACAAAGAACTCGATCTGACGATGGCGTTTTGTGGCCATACGCAAATCGACCGGGTCGACTCGGGCGTGCTGCTGCCGGGCAGCTACGCTTTTTGAAATCCGCTGCAACGCGCCTCAGGCCGCTTGCAGGTGGTGCGTTACCAGCTTGAAGTCAGTGTCTTCGGGGAACGGTTTGATGGCAAAGCCCAGGCCCTTCATCAGTTTGAGCATGTTGGGGTTGTTGGCCAGCACCAGGCCTTCGATTTCGGTCAAGCCTTTTTCACGGGCAAAGTCCATGATCGACAGCATCAGCCGTGAACCCAAACCCTTGCCTTTGAATTCATCGGCCACCACCAGCGAAAACTCGCAGGTACTGCGGTCCGGGTTGGTGATGTAGCGCGAGACGCCAACGATGCGGGAGGTCTCCACGGTATTGCCTTGCGCGTCAGTACTTTCTTCTGTAACCAGCGCAACCAGTGCCATTTCGCGGTCATAGTCGATCAGCGTAAAGCGCGACAGCATGGTCGCCGGCAGTTCCTGCATGCTCGACACAAACCTGAAATACCGGCTCTCGGGAGAGAGCTTGCGCACAAAATGTTGCAACATCTGGGCGTCGTCCGGGTGCACCGGGCGCACCAGGTACTCACCGCCACCAGCCATCGGACAAATCTGCTCGTGTCTGGACGGATAGGGAAGAATAGCCAGGTGGTTGTAGTGGCGCATCGACGGCGCCACGTTGTCGACCACAATGCGCGCATCCACCGCCAATGCGCCTGATTCATCGACGATGATCGGGTTGATATCCATCTCACGCAGTTGCGGCAACTCGCAGACCATTTCCGACACCCGCAACAGGATTTGCTCCAGCGCTTCCACGTCGGCAGCCAGCGCACCACGCCAGGCTTCCAGCGTTTCGGCCACCCTGGAGCGCTCAATCATGCGCCGGGCCAGAAACTGGTTCAACGGAGGAAGTTCCATGGTGCGGTCGTTGATGAGTTCGATCATCGTACCGCCCGCGCCGAAGGCAATCACCGGGCCAAACGGCTCGTCGGTGACCACGCCGACGCAGACTTCGCGCCCACGGCGCTGGTTCGACATGTTTTGCACCGTCACACCATTTATGCGGGCGTTAGGCTGCTGGCGAGCCACGTTTTGCATCATGTCCAAAAAGGTATCGCGCACGCCGACAGCATTGAGGATGTTGAGCGCCACACCCTGGACGTCAGACTTGTGACTGATGTCGGGCGAATCAATCTTGAGCGCCACCGGAAAGCCCAACTGAGTGGCGATCATCATCGCCTCGTTGGCACTGCGCGCGAGCAAGGTTTTGGTCACCGGAATATGAAAAGCCGCCAGCAACGCCTTGGACTCCATTTCGGTGAGTACACGCCGGCGTTCAGCCAGCACGCTTTCGATCAACAGGCGGGCGCCCTCGACATCGGGGTCGGCCAGATCGCTCAGGGGCGGTGGCGTTTGCTGCAATAACTGCTGGTTCTGGTAGAAGGACGCCAGGTTCCCAAATGCACCCACCGCCGCTTCGGGCGTGCGAAAGGTCGGTATCGCGGCGTCGTTGAGAAGAACACGTGACTCGCCGACGCTGGCGTCGCCCATCCAGCAAGTCAGTAGCGGCTTGCTGACGTGGCGGTTGAAATTGGCAATTGCCTTTGCGATCGCATCGCCATCGACGCCGATCTTGGGCGAGTAAATCACCAAAATGCCGTCAATTTGTGCCGCCGCGTTGGCCGCTTCAATAGCTGCGCGGTACTGCTCGGGGCCAGCGTCCTCTGACACGTCGATCAAATCGCTGAAGGTCGCCTGGGGCGGCATGATCGGGCGCAGGGCGTCGACCTGATCAGCCGTCAGGGTACCAATATTCAAATGGATTTCACTGGCCCAATCCGCGGCAAGCACACCCGGGCCACCGCCATTGGTGATTACCGCCAGGCGCCGACCGGTCGGTTTGTAGCGTGAGGCCAGGCATTTGGCCGCCGAAAACAAGGCCACAAACGAGCGCACCCGTACCGCACCGGCACGCCGCAGCGCGGCATCAAAAACGTCGTCGCTGCCAACAATCGTGCCCGAATGCGTCAACGCCGCACGGTTGCCCGCCGGCTTGCGCCCGGCTTTGAGCACAACCACCGGTTTGGCGTTGGCCGCAGCGCGCAGCGCACTCATGAAACGGCGGGCGTTGGTGATGCCCTCCATGTAGATGACGATGCTGTGCGTTTGCGAGTCCGACGCCAGAAAGTCCAGTACCTGTGCCAGATCGACTGCTGTATTGGGCCCCAGCGACACCACCGTCGAAAAACCGACGGCATTCTTGCGCGCCCAGTCCAGAATCGATGAAGTCAACGCGCCCGACTGCGACACCAACGCCAACGGCCCCTGGACCGACAACGGACCAGCAATGCTGGCGTTAAGTTTGAGATGCGGCCGTTGGAAACCCATGCTGTTGGGGCCCAACAGGTAAATGCCATCGCGCGTGGCCATTTTGTGCAGCTCGGCCGCCTGCGCTGCATCAATACCCGTGGAAATGACCAGCGCCGAATGGCATTTGATGCGTCCGGCGATTTCCAGTGCCGCAGCCACTTCGCTCGCGGGCAGCGCGATGATGGCCAAATCGGCTTGTGTGCTGGCCAAATCGGCCAGGGTGCCACTGGCGTGAACGTCCAGAAAAATCAATTTGCCAGCAAAACGCTGCGCCGTAATCGACTGGTACAGCGTGCGCGCCTGCGGCGTCTGGGTGTCGGGCTGGTCGTGGTTACCAACAAAAACAGCGATCGTTCCGGGCGCAAAAAGCGAGCTCAAAAAATGCTTATCCATGAAACTACCTATTGACTTGTTATTGATTGGTGCGAGCTTAACCGTTCTCGCCGCAACGGCGCTGATTGTCGTCAGTCCGCGGTCAATTGGATAGTCATCGAAGTTATCCTTATCGCCCATGCAAACCACAGCACCGCAAGCCGCCGCCAACACCTTGCCCCGCCGGGTGGCGCATCTGGACATGGATGCGTTCTACGCTTCGGTGGAATTGTTGCGTTATCCCCAGCTTAAAGGGCTGCCTGTGGTGATTGGTGGTGCCCGGCGCAGCGTCGACGAAGCGTTGTCGGCCCAGACCGGGCGCCCCCTGCACAACATTCCCTTAAGCGACTTTCCCCGCCTGAAAGGCTATGTTGGTCGTGGCGTCATTACAACAGCCACGTACGCGGCACGCCAATTTGGCATCGGCTCGGCCATGGGGCTGATGAAGGCCGCCAAATTGTGCCCACAGGCGATCTTGCTGCCAGTGGACTTTACCGAGTACCGGCGTTACTCGCGTGCTTTCAAAAACATCATTCTGGAGATTGCGCCGCTGATGGAGGACCGCGGCATTGACGAGGTTTACCTCGACTTTACCCAGGTGCCCGGTGGCCAGCGCGAAGGCGGCCGCGTGCTGGCGCGTTTACTGCAGAAAACCATCTTCCAGCAAACCGGCCTGACCTGCTCGGTGGGCGTGGCACCCAACAAATTGTTGGCCAAGATGGCCAGTGAGTTCAATAAGCCCAACGGTATCGCCATTGTGCAGGAGACCGACCTGGCGTCCTTGATCTGGCCGCTGGCCTGCCGCAAGATCAACGGCATTGGCCCCAAAGCCGACGCCAAGCTGCAAAGCCTGGGTATCGCCACCATTGGTGAGCTGGCGCAAAAAGACGTGCACTGGCTGATCGACCACTTTGGCCAGAAAACCGGCGCCTGGCTGTACCACGCCGCGCACGGCCACGACGACAGCCCGGTGGTTCTGGAAAGTGAGCCGGTGTCGGTCAGCCGCGAAACCACATTTGAGCGCGATCTGCACGCAGTACGTGACAAGGCTGAGTTGGGTGTGATCTTCACGCAACTATGCGAACAAGTGGCCCACGACCTGCAACGCAAGGGCTACGTCGGCAAGATGATTGGCATCAAACTGCGCTACGACAACTTCAAATCGGTCACGCGCGACCAAACGCTGGCGCACTACACGGCCGACGCACAAACCATTCGTCAAGCCGCTGGACAGTGTCTCAAGCGGGTGCCACTGCAACAAAAACTGCGCCTGCTCGGCGTGCGGGTGGCGTCACTTCTGGCTGCAAAAGATGCTGTGAATTATGATCAAAATAGATATCTAGCCCTTACAAAACAAGCGCAAGAAGCTATTTTTTTGGAAGCATTTGAGGGTCAGCTTTTTTGACGTTAATCAGATCAAGCCGCATGGGTTACGGCACCACCAACGCCAGCCGCGGGAAATAACTGCGATAGCGCGCACCGTCGCGCGTGAGCAGTTGGAACTGGCTCACCAGCGCGTGCGCACCAATATACAAATCGGGCATCGGTGAGGTCTTGTCACCTTGCAATTGGCAGTACACCTTGAACGCCTGGCCGGCCAGAAAGGCGGCGTCCCAAGGCAGCGCCTCGCGCACCAGCGGCAGATGCGCCAGTTGGGTCAATGACCAATCCGCCCAATGCGGGTCATCGACAAGCACATCGATCAGCACGCAGCTGTCAACCAGGGTCGCCAGCGGCAGGGATGGGCGCAAATAGCGGGCGCTGGGCTCATGCGCCTGCTGTGCCGGAGCAGACGCGGTACTCATCCGCGCAGGAAGGCCATGAACTCGTCGGTACCCATGCCCTTGAACTGCGGCGCATTGGCACTGCCGCGCACCCGTTCAAACGCGCTGCGAACCGAAGCCACTGGCGCCGGGGAGACCAGACGAATCAACACCTCGCCGTTGTCACGCACCTCAAAATCGACATCGCAATTGGGGTGCAAACCGGCTTGCTCGCGCACCGCCTGCGCAATGGTGACCTGACCTTTGCTGGTGATTTTCATGATTCTTACTTCTTACCGTAAGAACCTTATCGTAAATAGCAGCCGCAGGCGAGACGGCTATTGGCGCGCGTGTCGCACGTTGGCGGGCAGCGCTTGTGGAAAACTGGTGCGAAACGGGTTGATGTCCAGGCCACCGCGGCGGGTATAGCGCGCATAAACGCTGAGCTTGTGCGGCTGGCAACGCTGCATGATGTCCATGAACATGCGCTCGACGCAATCTTCGTGAAATCCCTGGTGGTTGCGAAAGCTGACGATGTAGCGCAACAGCCCGGCCTGGTCGATTTGCGGGCCAAAGTAGCTGATCTGCACGCTGCCCCAATCCGGCTGGCCGGTGACCGGGCAGTTGCTGCGCAGCAGGTTGCTGGTGAGCACCTCCGACACGGGTTCTTCCTGCGCGGCTGAGCACAAAAATTCGGGCGCCGGGGTATAGCGGTCGCAGTCCAGTTCCATGCGATCAAGGCCCAAGCCATCGAGCTCATAAATTGGTTCGCGGTCAAACACGTCGGGCAGAACCAGCTTCACACCAACGCTGCTCTGCACCGGGCCGCCACGCCAAACGGCCTCAGACAAGTCCGCGCGCAGGGTGGCGCTGACCTCGGCAGCGTCGGCGAAACGCGTATTGTTGAAACTGTTGAGGTAGAGCTTGAGCGACTTGCTCTCAATGATGTTCATCGACTCACACGGCACGGTGATGTGCGCCAGCGACACCTGCGGCTTGCCGCGTGCCCCCAGCCAACTGAGCTCAAACGCCGTCCACAGGTCAGCGCCCAGAAATGGCAGCTTTTCGCCCAGCCCCAGCGGCTCACGCTGCTTCATGCGGGCGATGGGAAACAACAATGACGCGTCGTAGCGATCCGGATAGCGGGTCGGTTTACCTAACAAGGAACTGTCGGGCTGTTTCATAAATGCTATTTAATAAAGAGCTTCTTACGATTTATTTAAAAAGGCTAGAGGCCAATTGTTTACATAATTCTCAGGCTACCAAGCGGCGCCTGAAAACCAGCGTGTCAGCACTGGAGACCGCTGGTACAAACGCATAACCGTCCAGATCAAACCCCTTGAGTTGTTCGGGCAAACTCAAGCGCTGCGTGGCCGCAAAACGCGCCATCAGCCCCCGGGCGCGCTTGGCATAGAAGCTGATGATTTTGTAGTGGCCGCCCTTGAAATCTTCAAACACACAGTCCACCACGCGGGCCTTCAGGGCTTTTTGGTCGACTGATTTGAAGTATTCCTGGCTGGCCAGATTGACGATCACCGGGGTTGTGTCGGCTGCCACGCGGGCGTTGAGGTAGTCCGCAATCTGCGTGCCCCAAAACTCATAAAGGTTCTTACCCCGTGCGTTGGCCAGCGCGGTGCCCATCTCCAGCCGGTAGGGCTGCATGTAGTCCAACGGGCGCAGCACGCCGTAGAGCCCGCTCAAAATGCACACATGGTCTTGCGCCCAGGCCAGGTCAGCCGCGCCAAGGGTTTTGGCATCCAACCCGTCGTACACATCGCCATTGAAGGCCAGCACCGCTTGCTTGGCATTTTGGGCGGTGAATTTGGGACGCCAAGCCTGGTAGCGCGCCGCATTCAGCCCTGCCAGCGCATCGCTCAGGCGCATCAAACTGGCAATGTCTTGCGGCGACTTTTGTTTCAGGATGTCGATCAGCTCGGCCGCTTGCTTGACAAACAGCGGCTGGGTGTGCGGCGTCTGGCCTGCGGGCGTATCAAAGTCGAGTGACTTGGCGGGGGAAAGTAAAAACAGCATGGTGGTCTGGTTAGTATAAAAATAAGAGCTGCTTGCGCAGCATTCATAAGGGCTAGAGGCTAATTTCGTCTATAACTTCAGGGGTACTGGCGTGCCACGTGCAGCAGGTTCAAGACCGTCACGGTGGTTTCGGTTTGCTGCAACACAGCCACATAATTGGGGTGCGCCACCAGTTCCAGTGTGCCCGGTTTTCGGCCCTGGCGGCGCGGGAAATTGGGGTCGGCCAAGCTATCGACTTGCTGATCAATACGCAACAACAGCGCGATGGCGGCATCAGGGTTATCGTGTTCAATGTAATCGTGAACAGCTTCCAAATCGCGCAAATAACCCTCTGCGCGAACCACCACGAGACGGCGACTCCTCATGACACTTGCGGCGCAGCTTTAGCCTGTGCAGTCAAAGCTTGGCGCGCCTTGATGCGAGCGATGAGTGCAGCACGACGAACTACCCACTCCTCTTCGGGGATCAGTCGGTTACTACCGTCCTTGATCCCGTCGATTGAGGCTTGCACCTTGGCGTGAAACCAGCGGTCGTAATCGGCATCGGCTTGCGCCGCAACATGGGCCGCTTTCAAGGCTGCACTGCGATCCGGGCGCGCTACTTTTTCCAACGCGCGCTCCTCGGGCCGCCATTGCGCAGCGTCCACTTGGCACTGATGCCAACCAATGCCACGCAGCACCTGCAGCGCCTTGCGCAAATCTGCAAAACGTCGCGGCTGCCGCCGTGTGGTGACCATGACGGCCTCCCCACGCTGGGTCTGCACGCTCACCACAAACGCCGCACCGTCACCGCGCAGGGTGATGCCTGTCACACCACCGGCTTGGGTAGCGGCTTTGAGTTGTTCAAGGTTCAGAGTTTGCATGGTCAGGGCTTCGTGCAGAGGTGATGATTTTTAGTTTAATAGTTTTTTGACTGGCAAGTTATTGTTGTTTGAATGTCCTGGATGTACAAAGCTGTGGCGCGCGTTGACCAGCAGCGCAGGTCATAAAGTTTGGCTATCAATAGCTTATAAACAATGCATCATCAAAACGATAGATCGCCCCTATGATTCACCTATCGGCAAACAAACCCTGTGAACCGACCATTGTTTTCAACCCAAACCCAAGGAGTTCTTTATGTCATTGATCAACACCCAAGTCCAACCTTTCAAAGCCCAAGCTTTCCACAATGGCAAATTCGTTGAAGTCAGCAACGAAAGCATGAAGGGCAAGTGGTCGGTCGTGATCTTCATGCCCGCCGCGTTCACCTTCAACTGCCCGACCGAAGTGGAAGACGCCGCCGACAACTACCCCGAATTCCAGAAGATGGGCGCTGAGGTCTACATCGTCACCACCGACACGCATTTCTCGCACAAGGTCTGGCACGAAACCTCCCCCGCTGTCGGCAAGGCCAAGTTCCCGCTGGTGGGTGACCCAACCCACGCGTTGACCCATGCGTTTGACGTGCATATTGAAGAAGAAGGTCTGGCATTGCGCGGCACTTTCATCATCAACCCGGACGGTGTGATCAAGACCATGGAAGTGCATTCCAACGAAATCGCCCGCGACGTGTCTGAGACCCTGCGCAAGCTCAAAGCCGCCCAGTACACCGCCGCTCACCCGGGTGAAGTGTGCCCCGCCAAGTGGAAAGAAGGCGCCAAGACCATCGCACCGTCGCTGGAACTGGTTGGCAAAATCTAACACCCGGCACCGAATCGGCAGGCCTGTAAAGGCCTTCCCAGCCGGACTGCGTCAAGGTGCACTGGCACCTTGCCGTCCGGCTTTTTTATAAGCAAAATAAGCCTCTAACCCTTATTCAATAAGCGCAAGCAGCTACTTTTTTCAAAGCATTCACAGGAGTCCATCATGCTCGACCAAGACCTTCAAACCCAACTCGCCGCCTACTTGCAGCGCGTCGTTACGCCCTTCGAGATGGTGGCCAGCCTGGACGATTCTGACAACTCGCGCGACACGCTCAAGCTGCTGCAAACCATCCAGAGTCTGCGCAGCGACATGATCACCCTGCGCACCGACGGCAACGATGCACGCAAGCCGTCCTTTAGACTGCAGCGTCCAGGCACTGCCAACAGCCTGCGCTTTGCTGGCCTGCCGCTGGGCCACGAATTCACCTCGCTGGTGTTGGCACTCTTGTGGACTGGCGGCCACCCGCCCAAGGTGGAGCCCGATGTGATCGAGAGCATTCGCGCGCTGGATGGTGACTTCAATTTTGAGGTCTACATGTCGCTCACCTGCCACAACTGCCCGGACGTGGTGCAGGCGCTGACCCTGATGGCCGTCATCAACCCCAAGGTCAAAACGGTAGTCATTGAGGGCGGCGCGTTTCAGGACGAAGTCAACCAGCGCGAGATCATGGCGGTGCCGATGGTGTTTCTCAATGGTGAGATGTTCAGTTCTGGGCGCTTGTTGCTGGAAGAAATCATCGCCAAAATTGATACGGGTGCAGCCACCCGCGAAGCCTCAAAACTCAGCGCCGAAGCACCGTTTGACGTGCTGATCGTCGGCGGTGGCCCGGCTGGTGCAGCCGCAGCGGTGTACGCCGCGCGCAAAGGCATCCGCACCGGCATCGCTGCCGAGCGCTTTGGCGGCCAGGTCAACGACACGCTGGGGATCGAAAACTATGTCTCCGTGCTGGAAACCGATGGTCCCAAGTTTGCCGCCGCCCTGGAAGCCCATGTGCGCGCCTACGACGTGCCGATCATGAATTTGCAGCGGGTGGATAAGCTGATTCCGGCCGCGCAGACCGGCGGCCTGATTGAATTGCAACTGGCCAACGGCGGCAGTCTCAAGAGCAAAACCGTCATCTTGAGTACTGGCGCGCGCTGGCGCAATGTGAACGTGCCGGGCGAAGAGCAGTACAAGACCAAAGGCGTAGCCTACTGCCCGCACTGCGATGGCCCGCTGTTCAAGGGCAAACACGTGGCCGTGATTGGTGGCGGCAACTCTGGGGTGGAAGCGGCCATTGACCTGGCCGGTGTGGTGGCGCATGTCACCTTGATCGAATTCGACACCAAGCTGCGTGCCGACGCGGTGCTGGTCAACAAGCTGCAGAGCCTGGCCAACGTGACCATTCTGGTCAATGCACAAACCACCGAGATCACCGGCGACGGCCACAAGGTGAACGGCCTGACCTACAAAGATCGCGCCACCGAGGCGCTGCATCATGTTGAACTTGAAGGCGTGTTCGTGCAGATTGGCCTGGTGCCCAACACCGAATGGCTCAAAGGCACGCTCGAGTTGTCCAAACATGGTGAGATCGTGGTTGACGCCAAGGGCGCCAC
>PFKL01000205.1 GCA_002784245.1 Comamonadaceae bacterium CG_4_10_14_3_um_filter_60_75 | reverse complement strand
TCGCCAAAATCGTCGTTGAAAAACGGCCCCTGCACGCCTTGTGGCAAGCTGCCACGCATGTCGCCGATCTTTTTGCGCACTTGGTACCAGACGTTGGGCACCTCAGCGCCGCGGGCATAGTCTTTGATCTGAAAAATGATTTGCGACTCGCCCGGCTTGGAGTAGCTGCGAATCTGGTCGGCATAGGGCACCTCTTGCAACACCCGCTCAAGCTTGTCGGTCACCTGCTCGGCCATTTGCTGCGCCGTGGCTCCTGGCCAGTAGGCCCGCACCACCATGGCGCGAAAGGTGAAAGGCGGGTCTTCGTCTTGCCCGAGCTGAAAATAGCTCGAGATACCCAGCACCATCAGCACAATCATCAAAAACCGCGTCAGCGGCGTATGCGCAATGGCCCAGCGTGACAGGTTGAAACCCTTTTCAGGGTGCAAGTGGTTTTCACTCATATCAGGCTCACTTGGCAGCGGCAGACACAGCGGCTGCAGGACTTTGAATTGCTACATTAGAAGGAGCTGTCTGCGCTTGATTACCAAGGGCTAGAGGTGTTTTTTCCTTGTAAATTGTGACCTTTTGCCCGGGCGCCAGCACATGCACGCCGGCCACCACCACCTGCATGCCTGGCTGCAGTCCAGCGGCCACCACCACATCGTTGCCGTCGGCGGTGGCCACCTGAATCGGCTGCAGCTTGACCGTCATGCTGGCCTCATCGAGCACCCACACCGCTGTGCCTTGCCCCTGCGCAAACAAGGCAGCGGTGGGCAACTTGATTACTTGTGTGCCGGTGTGCTGCACGCCAGCGGGCAACACCGACACCGTACTGCCCAGGGGTAAATCGTCTTTGGCAGCCAACGCCACCTTCACGCTGAAGGTGCGGGTAACGGGGTCGGCACTGGCGGCCACTTCGCGCACCAACGCCTTCACGCTCAGGCCACTCGACCAGCTTTTGACGGTAACCTCTGACCCCAGCCGGATCGCCGCCACTTTGTCTTCGGGCACAGCAAACACCACGTCGCGCGCGCCATCCTGGGCAATTTGCACCACCGGGCTGCCAGCGGCCACCACCTGGCCACGCTCGGCCAGCACCGCAGTCACGACACCCGACACATCGGCGTGCAACGCGGCATAAGCAGCCTGGTTGCCTTGCACGTTAAGCTGGGCCTGCGCCTGATCAAGCTGCGCTTGCGCGCTCTTGAGGGTTGCCTCACGTCGCTCCAACTCAGCAGCGCCAATGAAATTTTGCTCTTTCAAGGCTTGATAGCGCTTGAAATCTGCAGCGGCCAAGTCACGGGTGGTGCGCGCCGCTTGCACCTGGGCAGCAGCAGCAGCCGCGCCAAGCTGCAGGTCTTGCGGGTCGATTTGCGCCAGCAACTGCCCGGCTTTGACGCGCTGACCCACATCCACCAGCCGCTGGGTCAGCTTGCCACCGACCCGAAAACCCAAGCGCGACTCGACCCGGGGCTTCACCTCGGCGGCGTATTCCAGCGTGCTTTGGGTGGCTGCCGTGCCCACGGTGAGCAGTTTGACGGCGCGAATCGGCTCCTCGGTCACCGCGGGTTTGCTGCAGGCGGCCAACAGCGTGGCTGCCGCTATAGTCACCGCAAAACGGCCCAGATGCTTTGACGCTGGCACAAAGTTCATGATCAATTTCTTTCTGAAACAAGCCAAATTAATGACCAAAAGGTTATTAATTCTATTCAATTGAAACAACCCGTCACGCACTACGAGAATTTCCCGGTGGCTTCGGTGCTGTGCCCGGCGCACCTGCGCCCGGCCGTTGCCGCCATCTACCACTTTGCCCGCACCGCCGACGACATAGCCGACGAAGGCGATGCCACGGCCGAGCAACGTTTGGCACAACTGAGCCGCTACCGCGCCGACTTGCAAGCCACGGCGCGCCAGCAAGCCCACAGCGGCACATGGCCGCAGGTGTTTGAACCCTTGGCCGGTGTGATGGCGCGGTTTCATCTGCCAGTGCCGCTGCTGGCAGATTTGCTCGACGCCTTTGAGCAAGACATTCGCTACACCACCGCCCAGCGCCGCTACGCTGACGAGGCCGAGCTGCTGGACTATTGCCGCCGCTCGGCCAACCCGGTGGGACGCTTGCTGTTGCATTTGTACGGCGCGGACGATGCACTGTCGCTGGCGCAGAGCGATCAGATCTGCAGCGCTTTGCAGTTGATCAACTTCTGGCAGGACGTGGGTGTGGACGCGGCGCGCGGACGCTGGTACATCCCACAGGCGGCAATGGCGCAATTCAATGTCACAGAAACCGATTTTGCGCCTGACAGCGAGTCCAGAAACGCTACGCTGTTGATAGCTGCTTGCACAGAACGGGCAAGGGCCATGATGCTAAAAGGTGCACCACTTGCGCGGCGGATTCCGGGCCGCGCGGGCTGGGAGCTGCGGCTGGTGGTGCAAGGCGGCCTGCGTATTCTGGACAAAATTCAAACGCTGGACTTTGCCACCTGGCGCACGCGCCCCAAGCTCAGCGCGTGGGATGTGCCGGTACTGCTTTGGCGGGCGATGCGCGCCAGTGCCTGAGCAGGTATCATCCTCCTGCGGCTGCGGCCGCGATGCTTAAGGAAGCTTATCTTGATCAAATCTTTTTTCACCGGCCTGCTCACCGTTTTGTCCTTGTTGCTGACCACCAACGCCCGGGCCGATGACGTCACAGCGATTCTGGACAAGGTCGCCGCCGTCTACGGCAGCCAGATGCCGGTGGCCATCCGCATCACCGGCAGCACCATCTCGTTCAGCCGGGGCGAAGGTGCACTGGTGCGGCTGTTCAAATCGCCCGACCGTTTCCGCAATGAAATCACCTACGCTTCGGGCCCCGAGGTGCGCACCATGGTCGGCCCGATGGCCTGGAACCAGAACAAGCCCGCCAACCCGGCGCTGCGTGGTGCCATTGCGTTGCAGGCCGCACGCATCGCCCTGCCCTGGAACGTTCTGGCTCTGCGTACCAGCGTCAACGACATGGGCCGCAGCGAAGTCGACGGCAAACCAGTGCAGACGCTCGAATTCACGCTTGAGCCCGCGCTGAAAATGCTGCTCCAGATCGAAACCGACAGCGGTCACATCGTCACGTCACGCGGCATCATGATTGCTGGCGAGCGCACCATGGAGTTCAGCACCCGCTATTCTGACTTTCGCAGCGTCGCAGGCCGCACCTACGCCACCCACGAGGAACAATACGCCATGGGTCAGCATATTGGTCACTCGCGCATTCAGAACATCGAATTTCTTGACGCCCTGCCCGACAGCGCTTTTGCACCCTGGACCATGGTGCGATACGAACCCGCTGCAAACGACCCGCTCTGGGGCAGCATGCTGGCGCTGCGGTAACGGCACCCTTTTTTCTAACCACAAACCTTGACCAGGAACCCACCGAGATGGCTTACCCTCCAGAATTTCTCAAGCGCGTCGACCAGTTCATTGACCTGGCCAACCAGATCAGCCAGGGTGGCAAGGGCGGCGAAGCCAGCGCCGCAATTCTCTTCGCCGCGGGCCGCTACAACGCCTTCAACTACCTTTCCACCACGCCCGGTGGCACCCCGCAGGACCAGGCCAAGGCGGTCGAGTTTTACGTGGCCGAATACCGCAAGGCGCTGCTGGCCAACCTGGCCGGTCAGGTCGGGCCGGTTCTGGGCGATTCCTGAGATCCACGTTGGTCAGGGCGACTGACCCGATGAGCCCGCAAGACTACGTACAGCAAAAGGCCGCTGCTTCAGGTAGCAGCTTTTATTACGCATTTTTGTTTCTGCCCGCACAGCAGCGCGCGGCGATCACCGCGTTCTATGCGTTTTGCCGTGAAGTTGACGATGTCGTCGACGAAGCCAGCGACCCCGGCGTGGCCGCTACCAAGCTGGCCTGGTGGCGCGCTGAGCTTGCCCAGGCATTTGCCGGGCAAGCCAGTCATCCGGTGCTCAAGGCGTTGATGCCGCTAGCCCCCAGCTACAACATCACGCAAGACCAGCTGCAGGCGGTCATTGACGGCTGCGAGATGGACCTGCAGCAAAGCCGTTACCTCGACTACCCCGGCCTGCAGCGCTACTGCCATTTGGTGGCCGGTATCGTTGGCGAGGTGTCAGCGCATATTTTTGGCCAGACGCGGCCGCAAACCACCGACTACGCGCACACGCTGGGGCAGGCGCTGCAGCTCACCAACATCATCCGCGACGTCGGCGAAGACGCGCGCCGTGGCCGCATTTACATCCCCATGAGCGAGCTCAAGCAATTCGGCGTCACCGCGCAAGAGATTCTGGGGTGCAGCTACTCCGAGCGCTTTACCGCGCTGATGCGCTTTCAGGCCGAGCGCGCACATGCGCTTTACGCGCAAGCGCTCGCTGCGCTGCCTGCTGCTGACCGGCGCACGCAAAAGCCCGGGCTGATGATGGCCAGCATCTACCGCGCCCTGCTGCGCGAGATCGAGGCAGAGCAGTTCAAGGTGTTGCACCAGCGCATTGCGCTCACGCCGCTGCGCAAGTTCTGGCTGGCCTGGAAGGTGCAGGCGCTCGGTCGCTTATGAAAGTGGCGGTCGTCGGCGCCGGCTGGGCCGGGTTGGCTGCGGCCGTTCACGCCCTGCGGGCGGGTCACCAGGTCACGCTGTTCGAAGCCAGCGCCCACGTAGGCGGGCGGGCGCGTACCCTGCCCCTGGGCGACGGTGGCGCGCCGAAGCTCGACAACGGCCAGCACATCCTGATCGGCGCGTACACCGAGACGCTGCGCCTGATGCGTCAAGTTGGGATCAACCCCGACGCCGTGCTGCACGACCTGCCGCTGGCGCTGCGCTTTGCCGACGGCAGCGGCCTGACGTTTCCCGACTGGCCCAGCCCGCTGGACGCACTTGCTGGCATGCTGGGCGCACGCGGCTGGTCGTGGCGGGATCGTGGCTCGCTGCTGCGCCACGCGCTGCATTGGCAGCGGCTGGGCTTTGCTTGCGAGCCCAACTGGACAGTGCAGCGCTTGTGCCAGGATCTGAGCCCCAGGGTCTGGGCCGACCTGATCGAGCCGCTGTGCGTGGCTGCACTCAACACGCCCGCGGCCCAAGCCGACGCCCGCGTGTTTCTGCGCGTGCTGCACGACGCGTTGCTGGGTGGGCCGGGCAGCTCACACCTGCTGTTGCCGCGCACCGACCTGAACGCACTGTTCCCGCAAGCCGCGCTGCGCTGGCTACAACAACACGGTGCCCAGGTGCGGCTGTCGCAGCGCGTTCGCCGCCTGCAGCAAGCGGCCGACCAATGGCAGATTGACGAGCAACGCTACGCTGCCGTCATCCTCGCTGGCGATGCATCAAATATGGCTCAAGCCCTTTTAGAATCTTCGCAAGCAGCTACACCCATAATAGCAAGCCAGATGCAGCACTGGGCCAGCCTGGCAGCTGCGCTGCGCTTCGAGGCGATCGCCACCGTCTACGCCAGGGGTGTCGGTGTGGCGCTGGCTGCACCCTTGTTGGCGCTGCGCAGTAGCGCGCAAACCCCGGCGCAGTTTGTCTTTGACCGCGGTCAACTCGGCGGCCCACCGGGGCTGCTCGCGTTTGTGGTCAGCGCCGCCCGCGGTGAGCGCGCCAGCATCCAGGCGCAGGTGCTACAGCAGGCCCACGCGCAGTTGCATTTGACGCTGCAGCCACTGCAAACCGTCGTTGAAAAACGCGCCACCTTTGCCTGCACGCCAGGCTTGCAGCGCCCACCGACGCAGATAGGCACCGGGCTGCTGGCCTGCGGCGATTATGTGGCCGGGCCCTACCCCGCGACCCTTGAGGGCGCCTTGCGCAGCGCCCGCGCAGCCTGCGCCGCACTGCCGATATGATGCGCACATGATGATTGCGATGGTTCAACGATGCGCCTGACGCTGAAAATTCTTGCCT
>PFKL01000223.1 GCA_002784245.1 Comamonadaceae bacterium CG_4_10_14_3_um_filter_60_75 | reverse complement strand
TTTCGCGTAAAAAAGTGGATTCGTAATAGCTCAGCGCGTTTTCCACCTCGTCGGCCACGGCCAGTTTGGAGTAGCGCAGCAAGCGCGTTTGCCAGAGCTGCAACACGCGGGCACGCAACTGTTGTTCATTGGCGTTGAGTTCACGTGGCATCAACGCGTCGTGCGGCACCTGGTAGGCCGCCGCCTGCGCCAGGATGTCGTCGCGCGCCGTCAGCAGTTGGGCGATGGCCCGTTCGGCATCCAGAATGCTTTTGCGCTGCACCTCGGTCGGGTGGGCGGTGAGCACTGGTGAGACAAAACTGTGCTTGAGCGTCTCGCTGATGGCAGCGGCCTTGATGCCCGCGTCGTTCAGGCGCTTGAGCGTCAGGTCGATATTGCCTTCGCGCAGGCTGCCGGTGCGTTCATAGTGGGCGCGTCGGCGGATGTGGTGGCGGTCTTCGGCCAGGTTGGCCAGATGGCTGAAGTAGGTGAAAGCGCGCACCACGCTGACGGTCTGGTCGCCACTGAGCGATTTGAGCAGTTGGGCCAGCGCCTTGTCGGCGGCATGATCGGCATCACGACGAAACGCGACTGACAGTTGACGGATGCGCTCGATCAGCGCAAAAGCAGCATCGCCTTCTTGCTCGCGGATGACATCACCCAGAATGCGGCCGAGCAGGCGGATGTCGTCAATCAGCGGTTGCTCGGTTGACGCGAGGGTTTTGGATTTGGCCGCTGCCGGGCGCTTTTGGGTGTTTTTCATGATGTGTGTCAAAGCCGTGATACGGGGTAAAAGCAAGAGTCATGCTAGCATCCTCGCCTTGTCTGGATTACCCAGAGGTTACGGCTTCAAGCCCCATTTTTATGAGCAAATTCACCATTGCCACCAGAGAGAGTCGCTTGGCCATGTGGCAGGCTGAGCATGTGCAGTCCATCCTGCGTGGCATGGGGCACGGTGTGGAACTGTTGGGCATGACGACCCAGGGCGACCAGATTCTGGACCGCGCCTTGAGTCAGGTCGGTGGCAAGGGTTTGTTTGTGAAGGAGCTGGAAGTGGCGTTGGAGCTGGGCAAAGCCGACCTGGCCGTTCATTCGCTCAAAGACGTGCCGATGGAGTTGCCCGAGGGTTTTGCCCTGGCCTGTGTGATGGAACGCGAGGATCCGCGTGACGCGTTTGTCTCGAACAAATTTGCCAATCTGGACGCGCTGCCGCAAGGCGCGGTGGTGGGCACCTCCAGTTTGCGCCGGGTGGCCTTGGTGCGCGCGCTGCGCCCGGATCTGAAAATTGAACCGTTGCGCGGCAACCTGGACACGCGTTTGCGTAAATTGGACGAAGGTCAATACGACGCGATCGTACTGGCCGCTGCTGGCCTCAAGCGCCTGGGGCTGTCGCAGCGCATTCGCGCCATTTTTGACCCCGAGCAGATGCTGCCTGTCACCTTTGGTGCACCAGACCACTTGGCTGGCGGTGGCCGCCGAGCGCGCGGTCAGCAAAGCCATGGGCGGCAGCTGCTCCATGCCGCTGGCAGCCTACGCCACGATCGCCGGTGACCAACTGACGATCAACGCCGCCTGGGGCGATACCGAAGAAAAATTGCCACTGGTGCGGGTGCGTCAGCAGGGCACGGTGACCGACCTGGCCAGCGCTGCCAAGCTGGGGCAGCAGGTGGCCGATGCCCTGCGCGAAGGCGTGCTGGCGCAAGGTGGCAGTCTGGCGCATCTGGATAAGCTGGTTTAGCCGGAATTGTCTGATGCGCGTCATCGTGACCCGGGTGCAGCCGCAGGCGGCGCGCTGGGTCAAATCCCTGTCGACCAAGTTTGATGCTGTCGCTTTGCCACTGATTGTGGTTGGCCCGGCCAGCGATCCGGAGCCGGTGCACGCCGCCGGACAACGCTGGACAGACTATGGTGCTGTGATGTTTGTCAGCAGCCACGCAGTCAATTATTTTTTTCAACAAAATCCGTCTCTAGCCCTTTTATATCAAGGGCAAGAAGCTACGCAAACAAGAGTATGGGCGACGGGTCCGGGCACGCGATCGGCGCTGTTGGCGCAGGGGATTCCCGAGGCGTTCGTGGATTCGCCGCCGTCCGATGCGGGTCAGTTTGATTCTGAGGCGTTGTGGCAGGTAGTGCAGGGCCAGGTACACCCGCGTGTGCGCGTGTTGATCGTGCGCGGTGACAGCGCTGGAGTTGAAGAGAACGAGGCAGGCGAAGGCGTCGCGCACAGCGCCGGTGTTGGGCGCGACTGGCTGGCGCAACGGCTGCAGCGCGCTGGCGCGGAGGTGAATTTCGTGGTGGCGTATCAGCGCGGTGCGCCTGTTTGGAGAGGGCAGGAGCGCGCGTTGGCCAGCGCAGCGGCCGCCGACGGCTCGGTCTGGTTGTTCAGCAGTGCCGAGGCGCTGACCCATCTGCGAACCTTGCTGCCGGCGCAGGACTGGTCCGCTGCGCGCGCGGTGGCAACGCACGCGCGCATTGCGCAGGCGGCCAAGGACCTGGGTTTTGGCACGGTCGCGCTGACGCGACCCGCACTGCCGGACGTTTCGGCGTCGATAGAATCTTTGGCATGACAGCTGAACCATCTTCTGCACCTGTGGCTGCTGAGCGGCCAGACAGCGGCGCCGAGCCGAGTCGGCCGGACGCCGTGTTGATCGACCCGCAGCACGGTGTGGGCGCACCACGGCCTGGGTTGCAATGGCTGCTGGGTGTGCTCACCGCTGCGGCCTTGCTGTCAACCTTGTTGCTCTGGCAAAAAGTCAGCAACATGCAGGAATCACTGGCACGCCAGAGTGCCGACGCGCAAGCCCAGTCGCTCGAAGCGCGTACCCTGGCCAAGGAGGCGGTGGACGTCGCCCAGCAGGTTGCAGCCCGCGCTGCGGTGTTTGAGGCACGCCTGAGTGAGGTGGCACTGCAGCGCAGCCAGCTCGATGACCTGATGCAGAGCCTGTCGCGCTCGCGCGATGAAAACCTGGTGGTTGACATTGAGGCCTCCTTGCGCCTGGCGCAACAGCAGGCGCAATTGACCGGTAGTGTGGCGCCTTTGCTGGCCGCACTGCGCAGCGCCGATCAGCGGGTGACGCGCGCTGCGCAGCCCCGGCTGGCGTTGTTACAGCGGGCGATTGCACGCGATATTGACCGTGTCAAGTCAGCAGCGGTGAGCGACACGCCCACCCTGCTGATCAAGCTCGATGAACTGGTGCGTCTGGCCGACGAATTGACGCTGGCCAACGCGGTGGTGCCGGTGAGCGCGCGGGCCAACAAGCCCAAGGCGGCGGCTTCGGCGCCAGCGACCGAGGTGCAGAAAATGCTCTCGCTGGTGCTCGATGAGGCACGCAGTCTGGTTCGCGTCAGCCGTGTCGAATCGCCCGACGCTGTGCTGCTGTCGCCAGAGCAAGGGTTTTTTGTGCGGGAGAACTTCAAACTCAAGTTACTCAACGCGCGTTTGGGTTTGCTGTCGCGCCAGGTGGAGGCCGCGCGTGCCGATCTGGCCACGGCCGAGCTGGCATTGAAGAAGTATTTTGATATGCAGTCGCGCAAATCCCAGACGGCGGCCAACCTCTTGCAGCAAGTGCAATTGCAAATGCGCAATTTGCAGTTGCCGCGCATCGACGACACGCTGGCGGTATTGACCACAGCCGCTGCAGGGCGCTGACCATGCGTGTCGCGCTGTGGTTTTTGGGCTTGTTCGGTGTGGCGGTTGCGCTGGCGCTGTTTGCCAGTGGCAATGGCAGCACGGTCACGGTCTTTTGGCCGCCGCACCGGGTTGATTTGTCGTTGAATTTCGTGGTGCTGTTGCTGCTGCTGCTGCTTGTGTTGGTGCATCTGGCGTTGCGCGCGCTGGCGGCGCTTTTTTCCATGCCGGCACAGGCGCGGTTGTGGCGGCTACGGCATCAGGAGCGGGTAATGAATTCCGCTTTGCTGGACGCCTTGTCGCATCTCATGGCGGGTCGTTTTATCCGGGCCCGCAAGTCGGCAGAACTCGTGATTGCCCGCGAGGCAGCGATCACGCATGCCGGCGAAGTCTGGTCAGAAGCCGCGCGTTTGCGTGTGATGGCGCATTTGCTCGCGGCCGAGAGCGCGCACGCGCTGCAAGACCGCGACGCGCGGGAAGCGCATTTCCGTCAGGCGCTGGCACAGTCTGCGCGCGCCGATGCCAGTGGCACCCGTGACAGCGTGCAGTTGCGTGCCGTGCGCTGGGCACTGGAAGACCGCGATGCGGCGCAGGCGCTGCAGTGGTTGCGTGACTTGCCTTCGGGCGTTGCCAGGCGCACGCTGGCCCTGCGCCTGCGGCTCAAGGTGGCCCGATTGGCTGGCAACAACGAACTGGCGCTCGATACCGCGCGGCTGCTGGTCAAACACAAGGCGTTCAGCGGTGCGGCGGCACAAAGTCTGGTACGGGCACTGGTGCTCGAGTCGATCCAGGCACTGGCTGAGCCCGAACAGCTTGAATCCTTATGGTCGCGTTTGGAAACCGCTGAAAGGGCCATGCCAGAAGTCGCACTGACGGCGGCTGGTCGCATGCTTCGCCTGGGTGGATCGGTTCATCTGGCTCTGGGATGGCTGCTACCGGTGTGGCAGCGTATGACGCACGATGCGACAGGGCTCACACTTGAGCAAAAGGTCTTTTTGATCAGGGTCATGGAGAACGGCTTTTCGGCGGGTGGGGATGCCGTGGACGCAGTCTGGCTGTCGCGCATTGAAGCCGCCCAGATGGCCGACCCGGGCGATGCCGCGCTGCAGTATTTGGCGGGTGTGGCGTGTTTGCATCTGCAGCTTTGGGGCAAGGCGCAACACCTGATCCGGCAGGCGTTGCCACGGTTGGACGACGCCGGTTTGCTGACACGGGCCTGGCAAGTTCTGGCCGAACTGGCGCAGCGCCAGGGTGATGACGCGCAGGCAGCCATTGCATGGAAGAACGCCGCTCAGGTGACGCTGCGCCGACGCCCATGAAGCCCCCGCAACGTGGGCGCGGCGCGTTGTCATGTCAAGCGTGACTTGGCCAGTTTTCACGTCTATCATTGCGCCATGAGTACATTCATTGAACACGTGGTCAAGCTGACCGACCACCGCGACCGGGATCTTTTGGAACTCACGCTGGCCAAGGCGCTGATTGATCTGTTGCCGCTGGAGCGCATTGTGATTGCGCGGGTCATGCGCGAAGAAGGCGTCAGCCGCTGGCTGGAGATAGCCCGACTCGACGTCAAGGGCGGTGGTCGGGTGATTGACCCGCAACGGGTGGATTTCCAGTCGCTGGTCAAACTCGAAGACAACGCCGACCGGATCAAGTGCCTGCAAAGCCGGGAGCGCGTTGAAATTGCCTGGGCTGGCCCCGACGGGCCACGTATCACGATGCTGCCCCTGTTTTCTGATTCGCGTCCCGAAGATGCCGGTGTGCTGGAGCTGCATTCCGGCGCGCTGTTGGGCGAGGACAGCATGACGTTGATAGATGCCCTGCGCCAGATTTACCGCAACATGTACACCTTGCTTGAGTTCAGCGATCGCGATGCGTTGACCGGGCTGCTCAGCCGCAAGTCGCTTGACGATGCGTTTTACAGCGCCGTGCTGGAAGACCTGGATGGGCTCTCAAGCCCCAAGAGCAGAGGTGTGGCACAGACTGATAGTGAGCGCCGACACCGTGTCCCGGCCAACTACTGGTTGGGGTCAGCGGCAATTGACAATTACCCGCTGATCAGCCAGCAGCACGGTGCGGCGGTGGCTGAAGAGGTGTTGCAGCGTGTGGCGCGCATCATGAGTTCGACGTTTCGAACCTACGATTTGCTCTACCGCTTTAACGGCGAACATTTTGGTGTGTTGATGCACTGTCCAGACGAGGCGCTGGTGCTGTCGGCCTTTGACCGCTTTCGTGCCAACGTGGAGAACTACCGTTTTGGTGCCGCTGGTCGCGTCACTGTGAGCTGCGGCTTCACCGGCGTTGGTACCGACGATTCACCCGCCAGCGCGCTTGCCAACAGCGACCTGGCGGTTGATTTCGCGCGTCGTTGCGGCGGCAACAAGGCGTGTAGCCACCTTGGGCTGGTGCGCCGGGGCTTTTTTGGCGCCGCCGCCGCCGCCAGCGCTTAGTTACTTGACCGGCAGCACCTCAAAAGGCAGCGTTGTTGCACGCAGGTCGCGCTTGGTTTCCACCAATACCAGCGGACGATCTTCCTGAGGGGTGACGGGTGGTCGTTCACGTGGCACACGAACGGGTTGCAGCTGTGCTGCGATCTGCGCTTGTGCGGCGGCCACTTTCGCGGTATCCGAGCTGATCCAAGTCAAGCCGCTTTTTTGTGCAATCTGGCTGAGCTCGTCCACGGGCAGGGTGAAAGCCTGTACCTGGGGCAACGGCACCGGGGCAGCGGACGCTATTGCGGCGGGTTTGGCAACCGGTGCCGGCTCAGGCACCAGTACCGGTGCCGGTGCCGCTGGCTCTTGCGTCACACCCACTGGCGTCGGCGTATTGGCGCTGGGTGCGACCATGTCGTCAGCAATGGCCGCTGGAGCTACTGCCGTGCTTGCAGGAGCGGTTGCGCTGAAATACGATTTGCGCGGTGCCACATCGTCTGCAGCATCGCTGGCCGGCTGATCCAGGGGCAGGGTGGCTTGTTCGCCGACCGCTTGCACGGCATCACTTTGCTCAGCACGTTCACTACGCGGGCGACGCTCGCGACCATAGCGGTCACGCGAGCGTTTTTCGCGGGGGGCGCTATCTTCACGCGGCACAGCTTCAGCTTCGGCCGTCGCGGGCGCTGTACTCTGGATTGCTGCGTTGCTGACGTCAGCATTGTCGGCTGCAACCGGGTTGTCACGCGCGTCGTCTGCCCTGGCTGGACCGCTGTTGCGCTGACCGCGACCAGGGCGGCGTTCACCGCGACCGGCGCGGGCGCCACGTTCGGGGCGTTGCTCATTGCGGCCATCCTCTGGGGCGACGCCAGGCGCGCCGGTGTCTGGCGTTGTGATGTCGGCCACCAAGCCATTGGCTTGCATGTCGGTGCGTTCTCGCGCGCCACGGTCACCTCGCGGTGCACCACGTTCGCCACGTTCAGCGCGGTTGCCACGGCCCTCAGTGCGGCCCTCACCACGGTTGTTGCGGCCTTCGCCGCGTGATCCCCGGCCGTCTGGACGGTCGCCGCGTGGCGTGCGACTGCCGTCACGGCCACCACGACCAGTGCGGCCAGCAGGTGTTTCAGACGTTGCAGCGACTGGCGTAGGTGTTGCTGGCGGTGCTGATGGTTCTGGCACGAACAAAGACTTGAGCCAGCCAAAAAAGCCTTTTTCTACTACCGCGGGTGCCGCTGGCACGACCGGTGCGGTCGCAGGCGGCACAACCACCGGTTCCGGCTTGGCAGGGGCCAAGGGGGCAGGTGCGTCAGGCAACACGCCCTTGATCAGCGGCACCTGGCGGTTGGTGGGCTCTTGCGAGCGGCGCGTTACCGCGGTGGCGTCTTCGACTTCTTCGGCCAGTTTGTAGCTGGCGGTGATGCCATCCAGACGCGGGTCGTCATGCTTGAGGCGTTCGAGCTTGTAGTTGGGTGTCTCAAGCGACTTATTGGGCACCATCAGCACGTTGATGCGCTGCTTGAGTTCGATCTTGGCGATCTCGTTGCGCTTTTCGTTGAGCAGGAACGAGGCAACTTCGACCGGTACCTGGCACAGCACCGACGCGGTGTTGTCTTTCAGGGACTCTTCCTGGATCACGCGCAAAATCTGCAGTGCGCTCGATTCGGTGTCGCGGATGTGGCCCGAGCCACCGCAGCGCGGGCAGGGAATGGACGCGCCTTCGCTCAAGGACGGGCGCAGGCGTTGTCGGCTCATTTCCATCAGACCGAATTTGCTGATGGAAGCAAACTGCACGCGCGCACGGTCTTGCCGCAGCGCGTCGCGCAGGCGGTTTTCGACTTCGCGGCGGTTGCGGCTTTCTTCCATGTCGATGAAGTCGATGACGATCAAGCCGCCCAGGTCACGCAGGCGGGCCTGGCGCGCCACTTCGTCAGCGGCTTCGAGGTTGGTGCGGGTGGCGGTTTCCTCGATATCGCTGCCCTTGATGGCGCGCGCCGAGTTGACGTCAACGCTGACCAGCGCCTCGGTGTGGTCGATGACGATGGCGCCGCCACTCGGCAGCGTCACGGTGCGGGCATAGGCGGTTTCGATCTGGTGTTCGATCTGGAAACGGCTGAACAGCGGTGCGTCGTCGCGGTAGCGTTTGACGCGTGCCGCGTGCTCGGGCATCACATGCGCCATAAATTGTTGCGCTTGGTCGTACACGTCGTCGGTGTCGATCAGGATGTCGCCAATGTCGTGGTTGAAGTAGTCGCGGATGGCGCGAATGACCAGGCTGGATTCCTGGTAAATCAGGAACGCACCTTTGGCACCTTTGGCAGCGCCGTCAATGGCGTCCCACAGCTTGAGCAGGTAGTTCAAGTCCCACTGCAACTCGGGTGCGCTGCGGCCAATGCCAGCGGTGCGGGCGATGATGCTCATGCCGCTGGGGTATTCCAGCTGGTCCATGTTTTCTTTGAGCTCGGCGCGGTCTTCACCTTCAATGCGTCGGCTGACACCGCCGCCACGCGGGTTGTTGGGCATCAAGACCACATAGCGGCCAGCCAGCGAGACAAATGTGGTCAGCGCAGCGCCTTTGTTGCCGCGCTCTTCTTTTTCAACCTGGACCAGCAGCTCCTGGCCTTCCTTGATGGCGTCCTGGACGCGTGCCTGGCTGACAGACACACCCGGCTGGAAGTACTGCTTGGAGACTTCCTTGAACGGTAGAAAGCCGTGGCGCTCCTCGCCGTAGTCGACAAAACAGGCCTCCAGAGAGGGCTCGACCCGGGTCACTACCGCCTTGTAAATGTTGCCCTTGCGTTGCTCGCAACCTTCAATTTCGATTTCGTAGTCGAGCAGTTTTTGCCCGTCAACCACCGCCAGGCGGCGTTCTTCAGCCTGGGTGGCGTTAATCAGCATCCTTTTCATGGGTGCGCTCCTTCAATTCAATATCAACCATCGGCTCACGGTGAGCCACTGATACGCCAACGAAGCTTTGAAATGAGGAGGAAACAGCCGGAGAACCCCGTCTCACACAGTGAGTCTGGGTATGGGCGCGTGGAGGGGAGCGATTGGGTTTGGGGAAATAATTGCTATTGAGTAAATAGCTGACTGCGCCCGTTTGACAGGCGCTGATGCCAAATGTTTACCAACAAACGGCACGTGTACGCACCGCTGGCATAAAAACATCAGGGACATCAACACAAACATATCGCTTCATTCCATTCACAGCACAGGTCTGTGAATTTTGGGTATTCCGATTCAGGATTTCAAGGCATCGTTTTAACTTGCTATCCGGGCTGCCACCTGTGGCCTCTGGGTCACGGGTTTGCAAACAGAACGACAAGCGGTACCGACTTTTCTGGTGCGGCGAGCGGTGCGTGAACTAAACTTCACCGATTGACTGAAATGGTATTTCAGAAGAATCAACCACTTAACCAACACATCACCAGTGAAAGTCATTATAGGGGGCAAAGCCGCTCCAGCCGCCCCTGCAGTGAAAACGGTCTGTGTGGATGACGATGGCAGTGGCCAGCGCCTTGACAATTTTCTGCTGCGCCAGCTCAAAGGTGTACCCAAAACCCACGTTTACCGTCTGATTCGCAGTGGCGAGGTGCGCGTCAACAAAGGTCGCGCCAGCGCAGATACCCGGCTCCAGTCCGGTGATCTGGTGCGCATCCCGCCGGTACGTATTTCCGAGCGGGTGGCAGAAAAAACCGCTGCCATGGCCGAGCAGGTGGCGCGCGCCGTCCCGGCCCGCGACTTTGCCGTGCTGCTCGAAGACGACCACCTGGTTGCCCTGAACAAGCCTGCAGGGGTGGCGGTGCATGGCGGCTCTGGCGTGAGTTTTGGGGTCATTGAGCAACTGCGCATGGCCCGGCCAGCGGCCAAATTTCTGGAACTGGTGCACCGGCTGGACCGCGACACCAGTGGCATCTTGCTGGTGGCCAAGAAACGCAGCGCGCTGAAAAACCTGCAAGACCAGTTCCGTGAACGTCAGACCGGCAAGACTTATCTGGCCATGGTGCGCGGGCAATGGCCGGCCAAACTCAAGGTGCTGGACAGACCGCTGCACAAGTATCTGCTGCAAGGCAAAGACGGCCAGGCCGGTGAACGCCGCGTCAAAGTGGTGACGCGCGACGACCCGGACGGCATGCCCTCGGTGACGCTGGTCAAGGTCAGGGCAGCCACACCGACGTATTCTTTGCTGGAAGTCACCATCAAGACCGGCCGCACGCACCAGATACGGGTGCATCTGGCCAGTGAAGGCTTTCCGATCTTGGGCGATGACAAGTATGGTGACTTTGAACTGAACAAAGCTTTGGCACGCGCCGACGCCCAGCCTGGCCTCAAGCGGATGTTTTTGCACGCCTGGCGTTTGCAGTTCAATCACCCTGCAACCCACGAGCGACTTGAATTGCTGGCAGACTTGCCGCCTGAACTGAACCAATTTGTTGCGGCAGCTTGTCCTGGCGCCGCGACCGTCTGATGGAAGCCCATGACCCAACGCCGATTTGATCTGATTGCTTTTGACTGGGATGGCACGCTGTTTGACTCGACCGCCATCATTGCCCGCTGTATCCAGGCAGCGGTGCGCGATGTGGGTGGCAAGGAGCCCACATTTGAAGAAGCCTCCTATGTGATCGGCATGGGGCTGATGCAGGCGTTGGCGCATGCGGCGCCCGATGTACCGAAAGAGTTGTATCCCAAACTGGGCGATCGCTACCGCCACCATTATTTTGCAATTCAGCATGAAATCAACCTCTTTGATGGCGTCCTTCCGCTGCTCGCTGACCTGAAGGAGCGCGGCCATCTGTTAACGGTGGCCACCGGCAAGAGCCGTCGCGGGCTGGATGAAGCGCTGAATACGTCGATGCTTGCGGGTGTTTTTGACGCCTCGCGCACCGCTGACCAGACCGCTGGCAAGCCCGATCCGCTGATGTTGCATGAGTTGATGGCCGAATTTGGCGTGCCACCGCAGCGCACGCTGATGATTGGCGACACGACGCATGACCTGCAGATGGCGCTGAACGCCGGCTGCGCCAGTGTGGCGGTAAGCTATGGCGCGCATGAAAGCGCTGATTTTCATACCCTGCAGCCGCTCTTTGTGGCGCCTGACGTCAAGCAATTGCACGATTGGATGCTGGTCAACGCATGACAGCCAAGCCTGCGACGGTGTCCGAGCTGGTGTATCTGTGCCAGTCTGCTGAGTTGGTGGACAGCGGCAGTGCAGTGCCGTTTGAGGTGCGTTATTTTTCGCGCAGTTGCAACGCGTTTGCCGTGCGTTACGGTGGCAAGGTCTATGCCTACCTGAACCAGTGTTCGCACGTGCCGATGGAGATGGATTACCAACCCAACCAGTTTTTTGATTCCACCGGGCATTGGTTGATGTGCGCCACGCACGGCGCCATGTATTCACCCAGCACCGGGCATTGCCGCATGGGGCCGTGCCGGGGTGGTTTGGTTCCCATCGCCACCCGCGAAGCCGATGGTGTGGTGCACTGGCATACTTCTGACAAGTTTCAAACCGTTTTTTGACCGATGAGCGCCCTTGTCACGGGCGGCGCTTCGGCCATCGGACACCCAGGAAAAATATATGGAAAATAACCCTCAAGCCCAAGCAGAACAAGCGCAAGTAGCTTCTGATAATAGAGCAAATAACGCTCCCGAGTCGATCACCTGGGAGCGTGCCACGCTCGAGAAACTGGCGTTTGCCGCGCTGCGTGAGCAGACGCTGGCGCGGCGTTGGCGCATTTTTGTGCGCCTGTCCTGGCTGGTGGTGATTGCAGCGCTGGTCTGGTTTGGTTTCTCGGAG
>PFKL01000125.1 GCA_002784245.1 Comamonadaceae bacterium CG_4_10_14_3_um_filter_60_75 | reverse complement strand
GCCGCTGGATGGCCCTGTAAAGACGGTCGCTGCGTCGGATCAGGTGGCGCAAACCCTGACTGCGGGTATTCAGGACATTACCAACGCGATGGTCGAGGACTTCAAGCTCAGCGACATCTTGCGCATGATCCTGGAGGCGATGTTTCGCGCGCTGGATTTTCAACGCGTGGTGTTTTGCCTGCGCGACCCCAATATTGATACGCTCACCGGCCGCTTTGGCCTGGGTGCCGGGGTCGAGGGCGTGGTCAAGACTTTCAGCGTGTATTTGGGGCCTAGCAAAGTGCCCGACTTGTTTGCCACCATATGCAGCAAGGGTGCGGACACGCTGATCAGCGACGCCAGCGACCCCCGTATTGCCGAGCGTTTGCCAGCCTGGTATCGCCAGA
Organism: Comamonadaceae bacterium CG_4_10_14_3_um_filter_60_75; assembly: GCA_002784245.1. GTDB lineage: Bacteria > Pseudomonadota > Gammaproteobacteria > Burkholderiales > Burkholderiaceae_C > Rhodoferax. Next base: position 5,524 of record PFKL01000125.1, on the reverse strand, counting down.
CCTACCATGCGCCAACTTTTTTGATCTTGCCGCTGCAGCTCAAAGGCAAACCGTTTGGTCTGATCTACGCCGACAAGGCGGACAAGAGTGGCCTGGTCGTGGGTGAGAGAGAGCTTTCGCTCCTGCGCACCTTGCGCAACCAGGCCGTCATGGCGTTCAAGCAGTCGTCTTGAAGTTAACAGTGTTTTAGGCCTCCAGCCCTTATTTTATAAGCGGGAGTAGCTATATAAAAAATAGCTTTTAGAGGCGGTTCCAGCGCTTAACCAAAGCCGGATTTTTCCTCAGGGAGTTGGCACCTCGTCAGCCCATACCGTGAAGCGCTGCAGCGTGTTGGGCCCGAAGGTGCTCGCCAGCGCCACGTCGCAAGCGTCGCGCCCTCGCGCCATCAGCACCCGGCCAATGCGCGGCGTGTTGTTGCGCGCATCAAAGGTGTACCAGCGCTCACCCAGAAAAGCCTCAAACCAGCCGGCAAAGTCCATTGGGGCCGGTACTGCTGGAATGCGGATGTCGCCCAGGTAACCTGTGCAATAACGCGCCGGAATGTTCATGCAGCGGCACAGGGCAATGGCCAGGTGGGCGTAGTCGCGGCATACACCGCGGCGTTCCTGGTAGGCCTCCCAGGCGGTGCGGGTGCGTCTGGCGTACGGGTAGCCAAATTCGATGTGCTGATGGACAAAATCGCAAATCGCCTGCACCCGCGCCCAGCCGGTCGGGCCATTGCCGAATCGCTGCCAGGCGATGCCCGAGAGCAGATCGGTCTCGCAGTAGCGGCTGCCGAGCAAATAAACCAGCGTGGCTTCGGGTAGCAGCTCCACCGGTGTCTGGGTCTCCCACGGGGCCACGGTGTCGGCGAGACCACTGTCGTTCACCAGCGCATCAGTGCGCAGCACCAGTCGGCCCTGGGGGGCCACGATGCGGCTGCACCAGTTACCAAACATGTCGTGATAGGCGTGCACCGGCAAGGCCGGGTTGCTCATCAGCACATCCGGGCGCAACAGGTCGGCCGCGCGTGAATGGTGAATGCTCAAGGCCAGAATCATCGGCGTGGGAGCGGGGCAGTCGTACTCGATCTCGAATCCGACATGCAGTTGCAGGCCATTGACTGGCGGTGGGTAAGAGGCGTAGGTTGGCAGTGGTTGGTTGCTCATGGTCATTCCAAAGGGGGCCTGGTGCCCGAAAAGGGGCGGACCATAGGCGGTGCAGCAGTTGGGCTGCAAACCATGATACGCGCTGGGGCATCAGAGGTACTGTGCGCTGGCGCACTGACGCGTGAGAACTACTGCGCCGCCCAGCCGCCATCCATGTTCCAGGCCACGCCGCGCACGTTGGTGCCTGCGGGTGAGCAGAAAAACACCGCCAGCGCACCCAATTCTTCGGGCGTGGTGAATTGCAAGGAGGGTTCTTTTTCCTCTAGTAGTTGCTTCTTGGCTTCGTCGTTGCTGATGCCAAGTGCCGCGGCCTTGGCGTCGACTTGTTTTTGCACCAGTGGGGTGAGTACCCAGCCGGGGCAGATGGCGTTGCAGGTCACGCCGGTGGTGGCGTTTTCCAGCGCAATCACCTTGGTCAGACCGACCAGGCCGTGCTTGGCGGTGACATAGGCTGACTTTTCAGCCGAGGCCACCAGACCGTGCACCGACGCCACGTTGATGATGCGGCCCCAGCCCGCAGCCTGCATGGCGGGCAGCGCCAGGCGGGTGGTGTGAAAGGCACTGCTCATGTTGATGGCAATGATGGCGTCCCAGCGTTCGACGGGGAAGTTTTCAACACGGGCAACGTGCTGGATGCCGGCGTTGTTGACCAGAATGTCGACGCAGCCAAACTGGGCGGCGGCGTAGGCCATCATGTCGGCAATTTCGGCAGGTTTGCTCATGTCGGCGCCGTGGTAGCCCACGCGGGCGCCCAGTGCGGCCACTTCGGCCTTGGGGCCCTCGACATCGCCAAAGCCGTTGATGACGATGTTGGCGCCTTGCGCGGCCAGCGCTTTGGCAATGCCTAAGCCAATACCGCTGGTAGAACCGGTGACGAGCGCTGTTTTGCCTTTGAGCATGAGAGTTCTCCGAAAAAATGTTTTGAAAAGTTCCGTGACGGGTCGGTGGCAAGTTTCCATTAGGATGATGCCCTGTTTACTGCGCCATTATCGAATGCCACCCACCATGCTTGAACCCACCCGCCAATTTATTGATTGTCCCGACGCCCAGGGCGGCCATCGCATGGCGTGGTGGCAATGGGGTAACCCGCAAGCACGCCATGTGGTGTTGTGCGTGCATGGCTTGACGCGCCAGGGACGCGACTTTGACACGCTGGCCCGGGCCTTGGTGACACTGGGCGGTGACACGCTTCAGGTGGTTTGCTCGGACGTGGTGGGTCGTGGCCAAAGTGATTGGCTGAAAGACCCACAGGGTTACCAGATCCCGTTTTATGCCGCCGACATGCTGGTGCTGTTGGCCCGCCTGCAGCCCACCACGCTCGACTGGTTGGGCACCAGCATGGGCGGGTTGATTGGCATGGTGATCGCCGGGCAACCCGAGGCGCCGGCTTTTGCCAAGGTGCGCCGACTGGTGCTCAACGACGTTGGCCCGGTCATAGAGTGGCAGGCACTGCAACGCATTGGTCAGTACCTGGGCAAGGTGCCGGTGTTTGCGTCCGAGCAGCAGGCCGCTGATGCGCTGTGGGCGATTGCCAGTAGTTTTGGCCCACACACCCCAGCACAGTGGCTGGCTTTGAGCCGCCCGCAGATCAAGCCGCTGGGCGACGGCACGGGCCGCTTCACACTGCGCTACGACCCGGCGCTGGCTGAGCCGTTCAAGAGCATCACGCAGGAATCTGCCGCCCAAGGCGAGGCGCAGCTATGGCAGGCCTACGACGCCATCACCGCGCAAACGCTGTTGCTGCGCGGCGCGCAGTCCGACTTGTTGTCGCGCGCCACCGCGTATGCCATGACGCAGCGCGGCCCCCGGGCGCGGCTGATCGAATTTGCTGGTGTCGGTCATGCGCCGACCATTGTGACACCCGACCAGGTACAGGCGGTGCGGTCTTTTTTGCTGCGCTAGATGAAACGATCCCTGAGCCCCCGCCAAGCAGTTCAACCGGCTGACAAGCCGGTATTGCCCGTTGTTGCTGCCACCACCCACAGCCTGCCCGATCAGCCGCAAGCGCTGGCCCGCGCCCGCGCCTTTGCTGAGCCCTTGTTGTCTTCTGAAACGCTGGATACCGGCGAAAACATCCTGGCGCACGCCGATGCGGTGGCGGCCATTCTCAGGAGTATTGGTGGCTCGCAGGCGATGCAGGCAGCAAGCTACCTGGTGTACGCCTGCGACCACCTGAACAAGCCACAGGAGATTATTGCCAAGGCGTTTGGCGACAACTTTGCCGCGCTGGCGATTGAGACAACCAAGCTGGTGCGCGTGCAGCGTCAGGCGCGCCTGGCTCGTCCCAAAACGCTGGCCGATACACCGGCTGCGCAGCAGGCCGTTGCCCTGCAGACCGAGAACGTGCGCAAGATGCTGCTGGCGTTTTCGCGTGACCTGCGCGTAGTTATGCTGCGTTTGGCCTCGCGCCTGCAGACCCTGCGTTTTTTTGCCGCGAACAAACTGTCCATGCCTGACGGCCTTGCCGCCGAGGCCTTGCAGGTGTTTGCCCCGCTGGCCAACCGCCTGGGTATCTGGGAAATCAAGTGGGAAATGGAAGACCTGGCGTTTCGCTTTCTGGAGCCCGAAACTTACCGCGAAGTTGCCTTGTTGCTGGATGCCAAGCGCGCCGAGCGCGAGGCCCACGTTGAGCGTTTGCGCAGCGCGCTTGAGCAGCAGCTCATCGACAGTGGCATCCAGGCCAAGGTTTCGGGGCGACCCAAACACATTTACAGCATCGTCAAAAAGATGCGAGGCAAGTCGCTCGACTTCAGCCAGGTCTATGACGTGCGTGCGCTGCGTATCATCGTCACCAGCGTACCCGATTGCTATGGCGCCCTGAGCTGGGTGCATGACCGTTTCACCCCGATCGCCGACGAATTTGACGACTACATTGCCAAACCCAAGGTCAACGGCTACCAGTCGCTGCACACCGTGGTGCGCGACGCGGCGGGTCAGCCCACCGAGATCCAGATCCGTACCCAGGCCATGCATGACCACGCCGAAAACGGCGTCGCTGCGCACTGGGCTTACAAAGAGGCGGGTGCCAAAGGTTATGCTGGCGTGTCGGCCACCGGTGCCTACGACGCCAAGATTGCCGTGCTGCGCCAGCTGCTGGCGTGGGAGCGCGACCTCTCGGGCGTGCAGACACAAAGTTTGCTCGACGACCGCATTTACGTGCTGACACCAGATGCCTCGATTGTCGAGCTGCCCCAGGGTGCCACGGCGATTGATTTTGCCTACGCCGTGCACACCGACCTGGGCCACCGCTGCCGTGGCGCGCGGGTCGATGGCGCGATGGTGCCGCTGAATACGCCGCTGAAAAACGGCCAGACCGTCGAAGTTAACGCCGCCAAGGAAGGCGGCCCGTCGCGCGACTGGCTTAACGCCGATCTGGGTTACCTGGCCAGTCACCGCGCCAGGACCAAGGTACGCGCCTGGTTCAACGCGCTGGCGCTGTCCGAGACCATCGCCAAGGGCCGTGAGGCGGTTGAAAAATTGCTGCAGCGTGAAGGCAAAACTGCGCTCAAACTCGACGACCTGGCGGCGCGGTTGGGCTTTGACAACGCCAACGCGCTGTTTGAGAACGTTGGCAAGGACGAGTTTTCGCTGCGCCAGATTGAGGTTTTGCTGCGTCCGGCGGAGGCGCCGCAGTTTGACGCCGACGCACCCCTGTTGCGCAAGGCGCGCAGTGGCGACAACCCGAGCAAAGGCGGGCTGCTGGTGGTGGGGGTGGACTCGCTCATGACGCAATTGGCCAAGTGCTGCAAACCGGCTCCGCCCGACGCCATCGTCGGCTTTGTCACCCGCGGCAAAGGCGTCAGTGTGCACCGCGCCGACTGTTCCAACCTGGCCGAGATGGTGGCGAAAAATGGTGAGCGTCTGATTGACGTGGAATGGGGTTTGGGACAAGCCACAGACAGCGCGGTCTACCCGGTGGATGTGGCCATCACCGCGCAAGACCGCCAGGGCCTGTTGCGCGACATTTCTGAGGTGTTCACCAAAGAAAAAATGAACGTCACCGGCGTGCAAACCCAGTCGATCAAAGGCATCGCCTGGATGACCTTCACTGTGGAGGTGGCAGACTCTGGCCACTTGCAAAAAGTGCTCTCGCTGGTGCTGGAGCTTCCTGGTGTGCGCTCTGCACGTCGCAAGTAAAAATGGCATCTAGCCCATGTTCAGCAAGCGCAAGCAGCTATAGATTAAGTAGTATTTAATTGATCTTTTTATGACCCACACCTTTCTCTGGCACGACTACGAAACCTTTGGTGCCAACACCCGCAGCGCGCGTCCGGCGCAATTTGCCGCCATTCGCACCGACGCCGAGCTCAACCCGATGGGCGAACCGATCATGCTGTATTGCCAGCCTGCCAATGACTTTTTGCCCGAGCCCGAGG
>PFKL01000088.1 GCA_002784245.1 Comamonadaceae bacterium CG_4_10_14_3_um_filter_60_75 | reverse complement strand
TCGCCACCATGCTGCCGCTGTACTACCAAGCCCGTGGCTGGGACCCCGAAGGCCGCCCCACCGCAGCCACCAAAGAACGTTTGAGCTTGTAACGCGCATTGACCTGAAACGCCAGATGAAATTGGGCGCAGGTTTTTTGGGGTCGGATCACCGTAGAGAGCGCAGCGAACGAAGTGTGCTCTGACCCCAATAAATCGGACAACCGCGTTTATTGCCCCGAATCACGCTGACGTTTGATCAACCAATCATCACAAGCGGTCTTCAAGACCGCTTTTTTCTGGAGACCCCCATGACCCACCACGTCATCCTCGGTGCCGGCCCGGCCGGTGTCATTGCCGCCGAAACCATTCGTAAGCTGGCGCCACAAGACAGCATCACGCTCATCGGTGACGAACCCGAGCCGTCTTACTCGCGCATGGCCATCCCCTACCTGTTGATGGGCAACATCAACGAGTCAGGAACCTACCTGCGCAAGACCACCACGCACTTTGCGAATTTGACGATAAAAGTGCTTCAAGCCCAGGTGCAGTCTGTGCAAGCAGCTACAAAGACCATAGTACTCAAGAGCGGAGACAAGATTGCCTTTGACACCCTGCTGGTGGCCACCGGATCGCACCCGGTCAGCCCGCCCATCCCCGGCATTCAATCCGAAGGCGTGCACACCTGCTGGACGCTCAAAGACGCGCGCGCCATCATGGCACTGGCGCAACCCGGTGCGCGCGTGTTACAGCTCGGCGCGGGTTTCATTGGCTGCATCATCATGGAAGCCTTGGCCGCGCGCGGCGTGAAGTTGAGCGTGGTGGAAATGGGTGACCGCATGGTGCCGCGCATGATGGGTCCCACAGCGGGTGGCATGATCCGCGACTGGGTCGATGCCAAAGGTGTGCAAGTGTTCACCAGTACCAAGGTGGAATCGATTGAGGCGGGCCAGCCGCTCACCGTCAAACTCTCCAACGGCAACACCCTGCAGGCCGATCTGGTCATCAGCGCCGCCGGGGTGCGCCCGGCCATTGGCTTCCTGAAAGACTCTGGCATCACCTGTTTGCTGGGTGTGTTGACTGACGAGCACTTGCAAACCAACGTGCCGGGGGTGTTTGCCGCTGGTGACTGCGCCGAAGCCTTTGACAAGGTGTCGGGCAAAACCATGGTCAGCGCCATTCAGCCCAACGCCGCCGAGCAGGCGCGCATCGCCGGGGCCAACATGGTCGCCTTCGCACGGGGTCGCGCGGCGCACGCCGAACTCAAGGGCGTGACGCAAATCAACGTGCTCGACACGCTGGGTCTGATCTCCAGCAGCTTTGGCGACTGGCAAGGCGTGCCCGGTGGCGAACATGCCGAGCTGACCGACAAGGCTGCGGGCCGGCATTTAAGCCTGCAGTTCAAGGATGACGTGCTGGTGGGCTGCAACAGCGTCGGCTGGACTGAGCACGTGGGCGTGATGCGTGGGCTGGTTGAAGGCCAGGTCAAGCTGGGTGTATGGAAAGACAAGCTCATGCAAGACCCGACGCTGCTGATGGAAGCCTACCTGGCCAGCGCGCAAGGGCAGGGGGACTGGTCTGGCGCGGCGGATGCGCGGCGCCGGTAAACTCGCAGGCCATGAAAATCCTTCTGAAACTCTTTGCCTCGTTGACTGACTATTTGCCAGACTCAGCCAAATACACCAATGCGGTTGAGCTCGACGTGCCCGAGGCCGCCACGGTGGGCCAGGTCATCGAACAGCAACGCCTGCCTGAGAAGTGGGTGCATCTGGTTCTCGTCAACGGGCATTACGTTGCACCCGCTGACCGTGCGGGCAAGGTGCTGGCCGAGGGTGACACGCTGGCCATTTGGCCACCGATCGCCGGCGGGTAGCGGCCAATATGAAATTGGCTGCCAGCCCTTATTCAGTAAGCGCTGGCAGCTATTCAAAATGCAGTCTTTTTACCCTGAAATTTTTGAGCGCGACATGGCCTGTACCGAGGCTGACTGGCTGCGCTGGCTGCCCAATGCCATCGGCGATCGGTTTTACAAGCTGCAGCCGGCCAGTGCTGGCGTGCGACTGGGCGACGGCGCGCTGGGCCTGAAATGGCAGGTGGCCGCGCCGCGCGTGATCGGCCTGGTGTCGTTGCCGCGTTTGCTGGTGAATTTCCGTTTTGCCGGGGTTGATGAGGCCACCCGCCACGCGTTCATGACGCGGTTTGACCTCTACATGCAGCGCGGCGGGGGTTAATGCTTCATCTGCTGCGGCAACCAGGTGACGATGCCGGGTACAAAGTAAATCAGCAGCACGGCTGCGACCATTAAAAAGAACATCGGCGTGGCAATGCGGGCAATGTAGGGCAGTTGCTTGCCTGTCATGCCTTGCAGCACAAACAGGTTGAAACCCACCGGTGGCGTGATTTGCGCCATCTCAACCACCAGCACCACAAAGATGCCAAACCAGATTGGGTCAAGGCCAGCCTTTTGCACAGTGGGCATCAACACGCCCATGGTCAGCACTACCACGCTGATGCCGTCCAGGAAGCAGCCCAGCACAATAAAAAACACCATCAGCGCAACGACCAACCCGAATTGGCTTAGACCGAGCGTGCTGATCCATTCGGCCAAATGGCGCGGCAAGCCAATGTAGCCCATGGCCAGTGTCAAAAAAGCCGCGCCTGCGAGGATGAGCGCGATCATGCAGTACAGGCGCGTGGCACCCATCAAGGCTTCTTTGAAGGTAGACCAGTTCAGACTGCCCTGAAGTCCTGACAGCACCAGCGCGCCGACGACACCCACAGCAGCCGCTTCAGTAGCGGTGGCAATGCCGGCATAGATGGAACCCAGGACCGAGCTGATTAAAAGCAGAACCGGAATCAGGCTGGAAGATTGGCGCAACTTCGCAGCAAAACTCATGGGAGCGTCCCGCGGCGGGATTTGGTCTGCGTGTAGCAAAGACCACGCAGCGATATAGCCAGAAAATAGCCCGGCCAACAAAATACCAGGCAACACGCCAGCGATAAACAGGTCGGTGATCGAGACATCGGCCGCAACACCATAAACGATCAAGATGATCGACGGCGGAATCAGCAGCCCCAGCGTACCAGCACCCGCCAGAGAGCCAATGGTCATGACTTCAGGGTAGCCGCGCCGTGCCAGTTCAGGCAAGGTCATTTTGCCGATGGTGGCGCAGGTGGCTGCACTCGACCCCGACACGGCGGCAAAAATGGCGCAACCCACCACGTTGGTGTGGAGTAGCCGCCCAGGCAGCGCCTGCATCCAAGGCGCGAGACCTTTGAACATGTCTTGCGAAAGCCGGGTACGAAACAGGATTTCGCCCATCCAGATGAACAGCGGCAGGGCGGTAAGCGTCCAGCCCGAAGCCGCGCCCCAGATCGTCACCGCCATGGCGTCGCCCGCCGCGCGTGCCGAAAAAATCTGGATGCTGATCCAGGCCACACCCGAGAGGGTGAGCCCGATCCAGACCCCGCTGCCCAGGATCAGAAACAGCGAGGTGAGCAGCAATGCGGTAATAGTCAGATCGCTCATGGGTGGCCTCTATTCATTGCGCAGCAGTTCGCCGTTGGCAATGGGCTGGCGTTTGCCCAGCAGTTCCAGCACAAAGTCATCGACAAACGCCAGCGCAAAAACAAAAGTGCCCAGCGCCATGCTCAACTGCGGCAGCCACAGCGGTGTGGCATCCACACCGGTTGAAATGTCGTTGAACTGGTGTGACTGCCAAGCCAGGCGCGCGCTGTAAAAGGCCAGCAGACAGCTCAGCAGGGACGCAAAGCCCAGACACCAGAGTTCCAGCCGGCGCTGGGCGGCGGTTGACAAGCGGTTAAGGAACAAGGTGACACGTATGTGCTCGCCGCTCTTGAGCGTGTGCGCCAGCGCCAGAAAGCCCGCACCCGCCATCAGGTACCCCGCGTACGCATCGACACCACGCGCGTTGAAGCCCAGCAAGCGGCTGACGATGGACAGCATCACCATCGCCAGCAGACCGATCATGCACAGCGCTGCCAGCGTTGCTGCGCTGTGGTAGATGCCATCGAGCAAGCGCCGCATGGTGTGGTTCAGGGCTTCTGGAACGCGTCGATCAAGGCTTTGCCTTCAGGCCCAGCCTTGGTAATCCACTCTTGTTGCATGGTGTCGCCCACTTTTTTCATGTCGGCCTTGAGTTGCGCTGGCGGTGGCAGCACTTGCACACCGTTGGCTTTGAGTTTGGCCAGTGAATCCGTGTTGACACGCTTACTGGCTTCCAGACCACGCAGCTCGGCTTGTGCGGCAGCGTTGAGCACGGCCTCTTGCGTGGCTTTGTCCAGTGCATCAAACGCTTTGCTGTTGACCAGGACGGCATTTTTGGGTAGCCAAGCTTGCAAGTCGTAGTAGTACTTGAGGTTTTCATAGAGCTTGCTGTCAACGCCAGTGGCACCGCTGGTCATGGTGGCTTCAACCACGCCGGTGGCCAGCGCTTGCGACAGCTCGGCGGCTTGCACCGTGACAGGCTGTGCGCCCACCAGTTCGGCAATGCGGCTGGTGGCCGGGCTGTAGGCGCGCCATTTCACACCTTTGAGGTCAGCGGCCGAGTTCAGGGGCTTTTTGGTGTACACGCCTTGCGGGGGCCAGGCCACGGCGTACAACAGCTTCATGCCTTGTTCGGCGAGTTTTTTCTCAACCAGCGGTTTTTGTGCCTTGTAGAGCTTGTTGGATTCGTCATAGCTGTCGGCCAAAAAGGGAAGGCCATCAGCACCGTAGATTTGCCATTCGTTTTGGAAGTTGGCAAAAATGATTTCACCCGCTTGCACCTGGCCGCCTTGCACGGCACGCTTGATCTCGGGCGCTTTGAACAGCGAGGCACCGGCGTGCACGGTGATCTTGAGTTTGCCGCCGGTGGCTTTGTCGATGTCGTTGGCAAACTGCACCAGATTCTCGGAATGGAAGTTGGTGGCCGGGTAGGCAGCAGCCAGGTCCCATTTGGTTTGGGCGCTGACCATACCAGCGCTCAGCAGCAGGGCGGCCGCAGCCGAGAGTGAAAAAAGGCGACGTTGCATGAAGGCTCTCCACGGAGTTGAAAGGGAAGCCTGACTGTAAGTCCAACACGGCGCGTCAGGATCAGTGTTTTCCCTAATCGTCGACAAATTATCAACAAAATATGATTTAAAAATGGATAATTCGTTGACATAATTATTTTTAGGAGCGATGGATGGCCCAAAAAACAACAGCATCGGCAACGGCAGTCGCACAAGCAACAGCCTCTGCGCCGATTGTCTCGTCGGCGCATCTGGTGTCGCCGCGCAGTGCAGAGATGAGCGAATTTGAATTTGGCCTGATCGTCGCGGGCAACGCATTTCATCGCTGGATCGTGCATTGCATGAGCGCAGCCGGTCTGCGAGAGCTGATGCCGCTGGATGTGCTGGTGCTGCACCATGTGACGCACCGGGCACGCAACAAGCGACTGGCCGACATCTGCTTCATCATGAACATCGAGGACACGCACCTGATCAACTATTCGTTGAAAAAATTGCAAGGCCTGGGTGTCGTGGTCTCCAGCAAAGCCGGCAAGGAAGTGACCTACAGCTGTACCGACAGCGGGCAGGCGTATGTAGAGCGTTACCGGGCCATTCGCGAGAGTTGTTTGATCAACGCACTCAACGCCAACGAAGGACTGAACCGCGACATTGGCGAACTGGCGCGCCTGCTGCGGCTGCTCTCAGGTATTTACGACCAGGCCGCGCGTTCTGCGGCCAGCATGTAAAACCTTTTTTGTTTTGGAGATACCGTTTCATGAGTACACCTTACGCACAACGCTGGCAGTTCTGGATCGACCGTGGTGGTACTTTCACCGACATTGTGGGCAAGCGACCCGACGGCAGCTTGGTCACGCACAAGCTGTTGTCAGAGAGCCCGGGGCAGTACCGGGACGCAGCGGTGGCCGGCATTCGCCATCTGCTGGGGCTGCGGCCCGATCAGTTGGTCACGCCTGAGCAGGTCGCCTGCGTCAAGATGGGCACGACGGTAGCCACCAATGCGCTGCTGGAGCGCAAGGGTGAACCGACGCTGCTGGTGACCACCCGTGGGTTTCGTGATGCGCTGCGCATTGCTTACCAAAACCGCCCACGCTTGTTTGACCGCCATATCGTCTTGCCAGAGTTGCTCTACAGCGCGGTGGTTGAGGCCCAGGAGCGCATCGGTGCACATGGTGAATTGGTTCAAGCGTTGGACGAATTGCTCTTAAAAAAAGAGCTTCTTGCACAGTATCAGAAAGGGCTGCGAAGCGTTGCGATCGTTTTCATGCACGGCTACCGT
>PFKL01000098.1 GCA_002784245.1 Comamonadaceae bacterium CG_4_10_14_3_um_filter_60_75 | reverse complement strand
ACGAATCTCGCCCAACTCCAGGCGAACCTGCCGCCACGGGTCCAACGCAGTCTCGATGTTGGGCATCAGAGTTGAATCGGTGAAATCTTCCAACGTGGTGTCGGCAAACTCAATAACTTCGACGCCATCAAGCAACACTTCGCCGCTGCGTGACTTCTCGCGCTCGGCCTGCATCAGCTCGGCAATCTTGTTGCGAGCGCCGCTGATGGTGAAGCCCTGGTCGTACAGCAGATCACGGATGCGCCGGATCATCAGTACCTCGTGGTGCTGGTAGTAGCGCCGGTTGCCACGACGCTTCATGGGGCGCAGCTGGGTAAATTCCTGCTCCCAATAGCGCAGCACGTGCGGTTTGACACCGCACAAATCGCCCACCTCGCCGATAGTGAAGTAGCGCTTGGCAGGAATGGGCGGGAGAGAATTCTCCATTGAAATCAATGAAATAGCCGCAAAAGTTTGCAGGTTACTCTAAGTCAATGGGTTCTGTAAAGATAGCGGCAAGTCTTTTTTGCGCTGGGTTGATTCAAGACAAGAACCGCGACGCCACAAACGACTGAACCTGGATCTGCTCCTTGAGCTTGTGGCTGGCATGAAACGTCACGACCCGGCGTGCCTTGATCGGAATCGCCTCACCCGTGCGCGGGTTACGCCCCGGGCGTGGTGCCTTGGTGCGAATCTGGAAATTGCCGAAACCGGTGATCTTGACGTCCTTCCCGTCTACCAGACTTTGCGAAATCAGGTCGAAAAAAGCGTCAATCATGTCCTTGGACTCACGCTTGTTCAAGCCGATCTGCTCAAACAACAGGTCCGCCAACTGCGCCTTGGTCAACGCCGGCGTTTCAAGGGATTCAACGGTAATGTCCATGATCGTCTCGGTTGATGTTGGGATTTGTGCATCGACTCAGGCGCGCTGGCGAGCGCCCAGCTGCTGCACCAGGGTGCTCACCACGGTCACAACGGCGCTGTCGATTTGTGACTCGGTCAGAGCGGTGTCGTCGCTGTTGAGCGTCAAGCGTACCGCCATGCTCTTTTCAAGCGGCTGCTCGGCGCCGACAGGATTTTTGGGCCGGTAGATGTCAAACAACACCGCGTCACGCAACACGCCTTGCAGCGGCGCTGACCAAATGGCCTGCATCAGCGCGGCGTGGGTGATGCGCTCAGCCACCAGCACCGCGATGTCACGCTCCACTGCCTGAAACTTGGGTACCGGCTTCGCGCGCGGCACGTGCCGTTGCAGCAGCGCAGCCAGGTCCAGTTCAAAGAGCACTGGCGTATGGTTCAGGTCGTACGATTGCAGCCACTGCGGATGCAACTCGCCGACAAAGCCGGCGTCTACGCCGTCGACCAGCACCTTGGCGCAACGCCCGGGGTGCATGGCCGGGTGCTGGCCCGGTACAAAGACCGCTTGACGCGGTGCCAGCAAGGCCTCAACATCGCCTTTGACGTCGTAAAAATCAACCGTGCGCTCTTTCACGCCCCATTCGGGCGCATCGCTGGAGCCAGCTGCCAAACCTGCTAGCCGCATCGGCTGATCGAAACCTTTGACAGTGGCGTCGGTGCTGGTGACGCTTGCATCGCGCAAAAAAACGCGCCCAAACTCAAACACACGCACCCGCTGCGCCTTGCGGTCCTGATTGAACTTGAAAACTTGTAGCAAAGACCCCAGTAAAGACGAGCGCATGACGCTCATTTGGCTGGCAATGGGGTTGAGCAATTTGATCGGATCAGCGTTGCCGGCGAGCTCGTTTTCCCAACGCGCTTCAACAAAGCTGAAGTTGATGGTCTCCTGGTATCCCAGCGCGGCAACGGCGCGGCGCAGCGCAAACTCGCCGCGCAGTGCCTCGGGCCGGATGCGCGCGGTCATGGGTGCCAGCGGCGGCGTAGCGGGCAGGTTGTCATAACCCACGACCCGCGCCACTTCTTCGATCAGGTCTTCTTCGATCTGCAGGTCAAAGCGGTACAGCGGCGCACGCACCGTCAGCACGCCGTCGCCCTCGGTCACCGGCAGGCCCAAGCCAGACAAGGCCTGGGCGCATTGCGCTTGCGTCAACGGCATGCCCAGCACCTTGACCGCGCGCGCCACACGCAATTGCACCTGCACCGGCTTGGGCATGGCCACCTGCTGGTCGTCGATGGGGCCCACCTGGGTCTGGTCGGTGCCACAGATGGCAGTGATGAGCTGCGTGATGCGCTCGATGTGCTCAACCGTCAGTTCGGGGTCGACGCCACGCTCAAAACGGTGGCCCGCATCGGTTGCAAAGTTGAACCGACGCGAGCGCCCGGCAATGGCAGCGGGCCACCAGAACGCGGCTTCCACGTAAACGTTGCGCGTGTCGTCCGACACTGCGGTGGCGTCACCACCCATGATGCCCGCCAGCGACTCAACATGTTGCGCGTCGGCAATCACGCCGACCTGATCATCGACGATGACCGTGTTGCCGTTAAGCAACTTGAGCTGTTCGCCCGCCTTGCCCCAGCGCACGTCCAGACCACCGTGAATCTTGTCGAAGTCAAAAATATGCGACGGGCGACCCAATTCGAACATCACATAGTTGGAGATGTCGACCAGCGCGGTGACGCTGCGCTGGCCGCAGCGGGCCAGACGGTCGACCATCCACGCGGGGGTGACAGCTTTGGGATTGACACCGCGGATCACCCGGCCCGAAAAACGACCACACAAATCGGCCGCGCTGACCTTCACTGGCAACACGTCACTAACGGTGACCGCATTTTTTGGATACACCGGTTGCGTCAGCGGCGCGCCGGTCAGGGCCGAGAGCTCTCGCGCCACGCCAAATACGCTCAGACAATGCGCCAGATTGGGCGTGAGCTTGAGGGTGAACAAGGTGTCGTCCAGGTTCAGGTGCTGGCGGATGTCTTGCCCGACGCTGGCGTCGCTGGCAAGCTCCAACAGACCACCGTGATCTTCGGAGAGCTTGAGCTCACGCGCCGAGCAGAGCATGCCAAAGCTCTCCACACCGCGCAGCTTGCCCACCTTGATCAAAAACGGCTTGCCGTCGTCACCGGGTGGCAATTGCGCACCCACCAGCGCGCATGGCACCTTGATGCCAACACGCGCGTTGGGCGCACCACAAACAATGGTTAGGGGCGCAGGCTGGCCGACGTTGACCTGGCAGACGCGCAGCCGATCGGCGTTGGGGTGCTGCACCGCGTCCAGGATTTCGCCAACAACAATATTGGAAAACGGGGGGGCGACGGGTTGCAGTTCTTCCACTTCCAGACCAGCCATGGTCAGGGTGTCAGACAACTGCGCGGTGGTCAGCGGCGGGTTGCAGAATTCGCGTAACCAGGATTCAGGAAATTGCATAAAAAATTCTCGGCAGAGGGGGAATCAAGGCTTCAGCGGAACTGCGACAAAAACCGGATGTCGCCGTCAAAAAAGAGGCGCAAATCGTTCACGCCGTAGCGCAGCATGGTCAGCCGGTCTGGCCCCATGCCGAAGGCAAAGCCGATGTAACGCTCGGGATCAAGCCCCATATTGCGGATCACATTGGGGTGCACCTGGCCGCTGCCGGCCACCTCCAGCCAGCGCCCGGCCAGCGGACCGCTAGGGAACTGGATGTCAATCTCGGCACTGGGTTCAGTAAACGGGAAAAAGCTGGGACGAAAGCGCAACACCAGTTCGTTGTTTTCAAAAAAGGTGCGGCAAAAATCGGTAAAAACGTACTTCAAATCCTTGAAGCTGACGTTCTCGCCCACCCACAGTCCCTCGCACTGGTGAAACATGGGCGAATGCGTGGCGTCGCTGTCGACGCGGTAGGTGCGCCCCGGGGCAATAACGCGAATTTCTGGCATTGCGCCCGAAAACAATGTTCCTTGGCCACCCTCTTGGGTGGCGGCGCGGTATTTCTTGACGTGCTGCACCGCATAGCGAATCTGCATCGGGCTGGTGTGGGTGCGCAGCAGATTGGGCGCGTGCTCGGTACCGCCTTCGACGTAAAAGGTGTCGTGCATCGAGCGCGCTGGATGATTTTCAGGGGTGTTGAGCGCGGTAAAGTTAAACCAGTCGGACTCGATTTCAGGGCCTTGGGCCACGTCAAACCCCATCGACCCAAAGATGGCCCCGATGCGCTCCAGCGTAAGCGACACCGGATGCAGACCGCCCTGCCCGCGCTGACGCCCCGGCAGGGTCACGTCCAGCGCTTCGGCTTGCAACTGTGCCTGCAATTGGGCATCGGCCAGCGCCTGGCGACAGGCGTTGAGCGCCGCCTCGATGGCCTGTTTGGCCTGGTTGATCGCCGCACCGCGGGTTTTCTTCTCGTCAACCGGCAACGCTGCCATACCCTTCATCAGTTCGGTGATGCGCCCTGATTTGCCGAGGTATTGGGCCTTGGCGTTTTCCAGGTCGGCCGGGGTGTGCGCCAACGCAAAAGCAGCTTGGGCGCTGGCGACAACAGTCTGTAAATCGTTCATAACAGGAAGCGGTGCTCAGTGGAAATAATCAAGGAAAAAGGGCTAGTGCTTTTTCAAGCTCTAGCCCTCGTCCATATTGCTATGAAAGCTACTTTTTAAATAGCGAACTGAAGCGTTCTCAAGCGGCCAGTTTGGCCTTGACCTGGGCCACGATACCGGCAAAAGCAGGCATGTCGTGGACGGCGATATCGCTCAGCACCTTGCGGTCGATCTCGATACACGCCTTCTTCAGACCGTTGGCGAACTGGCTGTAGGTCATGCCGCACTGGCGTGCAGCGGCATTGATACGGGCAATCCACAACTGACGGAAGACACGTTTTTTAGTACGGCGGTCGCGGTAGGCGTATTGCCCAGCTTTCATGACCGCTTCTTTGGCGATCCGGAAAACGTTACCGCGGCGACCACGGAAGCCTTTTGCAAGGGCTAGAACTTTTTTGTGGCGGGCGCGAGCCGTTACACCACGTTTGACGCGAGGCATTGTGTTACTCCTTGTTCGCCGTTAATTAAAGACCACGGCAAGGCAGCATCTGTGCCATGCGACCCATATCGGTCGAATGAACAGCAGTTGCACCACGCAAATGGCGTTTATTTTTGGTGGTCTTCTTGGTCAGAATGTGACGTTTGAAGGCTTGACCGCGCTTGACGGTGCCACCTGGACGGACGCGGAAGCGTTTCTTCGCCGCGCTCTTGGTCTTCATTTTGGGCATTTTCATGCTCCTTTTTACATTGTGCTCGTGAGGCGTCTGCAAACTCTTTGCAGCCTTGATGGCCCCGAGCCACTTTGAAATGGCAAGATCAACTCACCACTTTTTTGGCAACAGGACAAGCCTGCCGCCTTTGCTAGCCACACCCCGAAAGATGTTGCCACAAACCTGTCTATACGCTGGCGCCTTCAGCCACCACCGTCTTTGCCGCAGCGGGCTTCTTGCGCCCGGGCGCGATCATCATGATCATCTGGCGCCCTTCGAGCTTGGGAAACTGCTCTACCAAAATCAAATCACCCAACTCATCACGAATGCGATTGAGCAACGCCATACCCAAATCCTGGTGGGTAATCTCACGGCCCCTGAAGCGCAGCGTAATCTTGCACTTGTCACCTTCGGCCAGGAAGCGCTTGACGTTGCGCATCTTGATGTTGTAATCACCTTCATCGGTACCAGGGCGAAACTTGATCTCTTTGATCTCAATGACCGTCTGTTTGGCTTTGGCCTCAGCGGCTTTTTTCTGTTCCTGGTACTTGAACTTGCCGTAATCCATCAAACGACAAACCGGTGGAGCGGCTGTTGCCGCAATTTCCACCAAATCGACATCCAACTCACCCGCCATGCGCAGCGCATCATTGATGCTGACGACACCCAGCGGTTCGTTGTCCACACCAGAGAGACGAACCTCTGGCACCATGATTTCCCGGTTTAACCGGTGTTTGCGTTCTTCGCGATGACGGCGATCACGATATTCGGTAGCGATGACTCAATCCTTCATAAAAACTGCCACATCAAGCGGCACCAACTGCGCAATACAACGCACCTTTTAAACAGTGTCAAAAAAATCAAACGCGTGATTTTCGGGAAACGTCAGCAGACAAAGTCTTGACAAACTCATCTACTGACATGACACCGAGGTCTTGACCACCCCGGGCGCGCACTGCAACAGCACCAGAGGCCATCTCTTTGTCGCCAATGACGACCAGATACGGCACCTTTTGCATAGAATGCTCGCGTATTTTATACGTGATTTTCTCGTTCCGAAGGTCTAATTCCACTCTAAACCCTTGATTTAGCAACGTTTTGGCGACATTTTTCGCATATTCACCCTGGGCATCGGTGATGTTGAGCACCTTGACCTGGACTGGAGCTAGCCAGGCCGGCAAGGCGCCGGCAGTCTCTTCGATGAGGATACCGATGAAGCGTTCCAGGCTACCTACAATGGCGCGGTGCAGCATGATCGGGCGGTGGCGCGCACCATCTTCACCCACGTATTCGGCATCAAGCCGTTCAGGCATGTTGGGATCGACCTGGATCGTGCCGCACTGCCACGGACGACCCAGCGCGTCCTTCAGGGTGTATTCAATTTTGGGGCCGTAAAAAGCGCCCTCACCTGGCAAATAGTCAAAGTCACAGCCAGACGCGCGCAAGCCTTCGGCCAATGCATTTTCCGCCCGATCCCAGCTCTCTTCGGTGCCAATGCGTTTCTCTGGCCGGGTCGACAACTTGTAGATGATTTTGGTGAAACCAAAATCTTTGTAGACCTTTTGCAACAGCGTGGTGAAGGCCACCACTTCAGATTGAATCTGGTCTTCGGTACAAAAGATGTGGCCATCGTCCTGCGTGAAAGCACGCACCCGCATGATGCCGTGCAAGCCGCCGGTGGGTTCGTTGCGGTGGCATTGGCCAAACTCACCAAAGCGCAGCGGCAGTTCGCGGTAACTCTTGATGCCTTGCTTGAAAATCAGGATATGCCCTGGGCAATTCATGGGCTTCAAGGCGTAGTCGCGCTTTTCGCTCTCGGTCACAAACATGTTTTCGCGGTACTTGTCCCAGTGGCCGGTTTTCTCCCACAGGCCTTGATCCAAAATTTGTGGACCTTTGACTTCCTGGTAGCCGTTGTCGCGGTAGACCTGGCGCATATACTGCTCCACCTGTTGCCACAGCATCCAGCCCTTGGGATGCCAGAACACGGTGCCCGGAGAATGGTCGTCGATGTGGAACAAATCGAGTTCGCGCCCCAATTTGCGGTGATCGCGTTTCTCGGCTTCTTCCAGCATGATCAAATGTTGCTGCAATTCGTCCTTGGTGGCCCAGGCCGTGCCGTAAATGCGTTGCAGCATTTCGTTCTTGTGGTCGCCGCGCCAGTAAGCGCCGGCGACTTTCATCAACTTGAAGTGCTTGAGTTTGCCGGTGCTGGGCACGTGCGGGCCACGGCACAAATCTTCAAACGCGC
>PFKL01000014.1 GCA_002784245.1 Comamonadaceae bacterium CG_4_10_14_3_um_filter_60_75 | reverse complement strand
AATACAAAAAAACCCGCACTTGCGGGTTTTTTCTCGGCAAACGCAGCGTCAATAACTTACTTTTTACCGCGGTATTTACGCAATGCGGCAATCTGTGCCGCCATGACGGCCAGTTCCGACGTGGCTTTGGCCAGGTCGAGGTCGGTCTTGGCGTTCTTGATGGCTTCTTCGGCCAGGCGCTTGGCCTCGTTGGCCTTTTCGTCGTCGAGGTCCTTGCCACGGATAGCGGTGTCAGACAGGACGGTCACGCCGGTTGGCTGCACTTCAAGAATGCCGCCAGCGACAAAGACAAACTCTTCCGAGCCGTCGGCCATCTCAATGCGCACCGAGCCCGCCTTGATGCGGGTAATCAGGGGCGTGTGGCGCGGGTAAATGCCCAGTTCGCCGGCCTCACCAGGCAACGCGACAAAACGCGCTTCACCTGAGAAGATCGACTCTTCGGCGCTCACCACATCAACGTGGATGGTGTTCATGGATTAAACCTTTTTCGCCTTTTCAAACGCTTCGTCGATGGTACCGACCATGTAGAAGGCCTGCTCCGGCAGGTGATCGCACTCGCCAGCCACAATCATCTTGAAGCCGCGGATGGTCTCGGCCAGGCTGACATACTTGCCCGGCGTGCCGGTAAACACTTCGGCCACATGGAACGGCTGCGACAGGAAACGTTGAATCTTGCGGGCACGCGCCACAGTGAGCTTGTCTTCAGGGGCCAATTCGTCCATGCCCAAGATGGCAATGATGTCGCGCAACTCTTTGTAGCGTTGCAGCGTGCCTTGCACCGCACGGGCGGTTTCATAGTGATCCAGGCCGACCACGTTCGGGTCGAGTTGGCGGCTGGTCGAGTCCAACGGGTCCACAGCGGGGTAAATACCGAGCGAAGCGATGTCGCGGCTCAGCACCACGGTGGAGTCCAAGTGGGCGAAGGTGGTGGCAGGCGACGGGTCAGTCAAGTCGTCGGCTGGCACGTAAACGGCCTGGATGGACGTGATGGAGCCAACCTTGGTCGAGGTAATACGCTCTTGCAAGCGGCCCATTTCTTCGGCCAGCGTCGGTTGGTAGCCCACGGCAGAAGGCATACGCCCCAACAGCGCGGACACTTCGGTACCGGCCAGGGTATAACGGTAGATGTTGTCGACAAAGAACAGCACATCCTTGCCTTCGTCGCGGAACGACTCGGCGATGGTCAGACCGGTCAGCGCCACGCGCAGACGGTTACCCGGAGGTTCGTTCATCTGGCCGTAGACCATCGACACTTTGGATTCGCCCAGGTTGTCCTTGTTGACCACACCGGAGTCCATCATTTCATGGTAGAAGTCGTTGCCTTCACGGGTACGCTCACCGACACCAGCGAACACCGACAAGCCGCTGTGCGCCTTGGCGATGTTGTTGATCAATTCCATCATGTTCACGGTCTTGCCGACACCGGCACCGCCGAACAGGCCGACCTTGCCGCCCTTGGCGAACGGGCAAACCAGGTCAATCACCTTGATACCGGTTTCGAGCAGCTCTTGAGATGGGCTCAACTCGTCATAGACCGGCGCTTTGCGGTGAATCGACATATGCAAGGCGGCGTTGACCGGACCGCGCTCGTCGATCGGGTTGCCCAGCACGTCCATGATGCGGCCCAGCGTGGCAGTACCCACAGGCACCTGAATCGAATTGCCGGTGTTGGACACCATCAAGCCACGGCGCAAACCGTCAGAAGAGCCCAGCGCAATGGTACGGACAATGCCGTCACCCAACTGCTGCTGCACTTCGAGTGTCAGGCTGGAGCCATCGAGCTTGAGCGCGTCATAAATATGGGGCATGTGGTCACGCGGAAACTCCACGTCAACCACAGCGCCGATGCACTGAACGATCTTGCCTTGGACGGCAGCGTTGGTGTTTGCTTGAGCCATTTGCTTGTTGCTCCAATAAATTTAAATCTTGCTAATTCGCCAGGATGACATCAGGCTGCGATTGCCGCCGCACCCGACACGATTTCCGACAATTCTTTGGTAATGGCGGCCTGGCGGGTCTTGTTGTAAACCAACTTGAGTTCACCAATCACATTGCCCGCGTTGTCCGTTGCAGCCTTCATGGCGACCATGCGCGCGGCGTGTTCTGAGGCCATGTTCTCGGCGACGGCCTGAAAAACCAGCGCTTCGACGTAACGCACAATCAAATCGTCGATGACCGACTGCGCGTCGGGCTCGTAAAGGTAGTCCCAGCCGTGCTTTTGGCCGGTGGCGGCTTCACTGGCGCGGGCGTCTTCTTTCATTTGCACAGCACTCAAGGGCAGCAACTGTTCCATCACCACCTCTTGCTTCATCGTGTTGATGAAACGGGTATAAGTGAGGTAAACGGCGTTGAGTTCGCCCTTGGCGTAGGCGTCCAGCAACACTTTGACCGGGCCGATCAGTCGTTCCAGATGCGGCCGGTCACCCAGCTGCGTCACCTGAGCAACCACCTTGGCACCGATGCGGTTGAGAAAACCCAAGCCCTTGTTGCCTACCGCCACAGCCTGGACATTGACATCCTGACCTTGCAGGTCACGCAGCATATTGGTGACACCGCGCAGCACGTTGGTGTTCAGACCGCCACACAACCCCTTGTCGGTGGTGACCACGATCATGCCGGCCGACTTGGCGTCATTGCGCTTCATGAACGGGTGCACGTACTCGGGGTTGGCGTGGCCCAGGTGGGACGCAATGTTGCGCACTTTCTCAGCATACGGCCGAGCGGCGCGCATACGATCTTGGGCTTTACGCATCTTGGAGACAGAAATCATCTCCATGGCCTTGGTGATCTTCTTCGTGCTTTCAAAGTTGGCGATCTTGCCGCGTATTTCCTTGCCGGTTGCCATATCAGTCTCCTAATCTAGTTGAGGTGACTTCAGGCAAACGTTTTCTTGAACGCAGCGACAGCGGTGTTGAGTTCGGCTTCGGCGTCTTTGTCCATGGCGCGGGCAGCTTCCAGTTTGGCGAGCAGCGCAGCGTGCTTGTCCTTCAGGTAGCCGTGCAGACCGTGTTCAAACGACAGCACCTTTTTCAGGTCAACATCGTCCAGATAACCTTTATTCACGGCAAACAGCGTCGCGGCCATGATGGAAATCGGATACGGGCTGTACTGCGGCTGCTTGAGCAACTCGGTCACGCGGGCACCACGGTCGAGCTGCTTACGGGTCGCTTCGTCCAGATCAGAGGCAAATTGGGCGAACGCGGCCAGCTCGCGGTACTGCGCCAAGTCGGTACGGATACCACCAGACAATGCCTTGATCAGCTTGGTTTGCGCGGCACCACCGACACGAGACACCGAAATACCGGCGTTGATGGCGGGGCGGATACCAGCGTTGAACAACGAGGTTTCCAGGAAGATCTGGCCGTCGGTAATCGAGATCACGTTGGTCGGCACAAACGCAGACACGTCACCGGCTTGCGTTTCAATGATCGGAAGGGCGGTCAACGAACCGGTCTTGCCTTTGACCGCACCCTTGGTGAAGTCTTCAACGTACTTGGCGTTGACGCGCGCGGCGCGTTCGAGCAAACGGCTGTGCAAATAGAACACGTCGCCAGGGTAGGCTTCACGGCCTGGTGGGCGGCGCAACAGCAAAGATACCTGGCGGTAAGCCACCGCTTGTTTGGAAAGGTCGTCGTACACGATCAGGGCGTCTTCGCCACGGTCACGGAAATATTCGCCCATCGTACAGCCAGAGTAGGCGCTGACGTACTGCATGGCAGCCGATTCAGAAGCGGTAGCGGCCACCACAATGGTGTATTCCATGGCGCCAGCTTGTTCCAGCGCGCGCACCACGTTCTTGACGCTGGAGGCTTTTTGGCCGATGGCGACGTAAACACAGGTCATGTTCTGACCCTTTTGGTTGATGATCGCATCAATGGCCACCGCGGTCTTGCCGGTCTGCCGGTCACCAATGATCAATTCGCGCTGACCACGGCCGATCGGCACCATCGAGTCAATCGACTTCAGACCGGTTTGCATCGGCTGGTCAACGGACTGGCGTGCGATCACACCCGGCGCAACTTTTTCAATCACGTCGGTCATCTTGGCGTTGATCGGGCCTTTGCCGTCGATCGGCTGGCCCAGTGCATTGACCACGCGGCCTTTGAGCTCGGGACCCACCGGCACTTCCAGAATGCGACCGGTGCACTTGACCGTATCACCTTCGGAGATGTGTTCGTATTCACCCAAAATCACCGAGCCCACCGAGTCACGCTCAAGGTTCAGCGCCAGGCCATAGGTGGGTTGGCCGTCAGAGCCCGCCGGGAATTCAAGCATTTCGCCCTGCATCACTTCGGACAAGCCGTGAATGCGGCAAATGCCGTCGGTCACCGTGACGACCGTGCCTTGGTTGCGCACGTCGCTGCTGGCAGACAAGCCTTCGATACGGCTCTTGATGAGTTCAGAAATTTCTGCGGGATTGAGTTGCATGACTCTTTCCTTCTTTCATTAATTGGGCCAACGCTTGGGGCAGAGCCTCAAGCCGTCAAAGCCACTTTCATTTGTTCCAGACGGGCCTTGACGGATGTGTCAAGAACTTCGTCACCTATGACCACCCGGATGCCACCGATCAGCTCAGGCTGCAGCACCACCGAGACGTTGAGCTTGCGGCCAAACTTGCGCTCGAGCACCTCTGCCGTCTGCGCCAGCGCCGCACCTTCAATGGCAAAAGCGCTGTAAACCACCGCGTCAGAGGTGCCGCTTTGGGCGTTCACCAACGCGCGAAACTGCGCAGCAACTTCTGGCAAAAAGGCCAGTCGATTGTTGGCAATGACGGCACGCAAAAAGTTTTGCGCGTGATCGTCCAGCGTCGACTTGACGACACCGCGGATCACCCCGTAGACCTGCTCAGCGGTGGCTTGGGGGCTATCGGCAAACTGCAGCAACTGGGGCTCAGCGGCAACACCAGCCAGCTCATCGAGCCAGCCCAGCACAGCCTTGGGGTCTGACGCACTGGCTTTGAACAGGGCTTCAGCGTAGGGACGGGCAATAGTGGCAAGTTCGGCCATGGTGTTCTCTTAAAGCTCGGTCTTCAGGCGGCTGAGCAAGTCGGCGTGGACGCCAGCGTTGACTTCCTTGCGGAGAATCTGCTCGGCACCCTTGACCGCCAGCGTGGCCACTTGCTCGCGCAAGGCCTCGCGCGCCTTGACGGCTTGCTGCTCGGCTTCGGCTTTGGCGGCGGCAACGATCTTGACGCCTTCTTCTGCAGCCTTGGCTTTCGCTTCTTCGATGATCGTCAGGGCACGACGCTCGGCGTCCGCCAAACGGCTTGCGGTCTCGGTGCGCGACTTGGCCAACTCGGCTTCGACCCGCTGGTTGGCGGACGACAGCTCGGCACGGGCCTTGTCAGCAGCGGCCAAACCGTCTGCGATTTTCTGAGCGCGTTCATCAAGTGCTTTGGCAATTGGTGGCCATACGAATTTCATCGTAAACATCACCAGCAGGAAAAACACCGTGAGCTGCGCGAAGAATGTTGCGTTAATACTCACAACAAAACCTCTCTAGATCAGTGAAAGGTGAAAAGGGCTTACTTCAACACGAACGGGTTGGCGAAGGCAAACATCATCGCGATACCGACACCGATCAGGAACGCAGCATCAATCAGGCCAGCCAGCAAGAACATCTTGGTTTGCAATTCGTTCATCAACTCGGGTTGACGTGCTGCAGCTTCGAGGTATTTGCTACCCATGATGCCGATACCGATACAGGCACCGATAGCACCCAGACCAATGATCAAACCAGCGGCCAGTGCCACAAAACCGAGAACGTTTTCCATTAAAAGCTCCTATGGATTCAAGTTGAAAAGAAAAAACTACTGACAAACCGACAAAAACAAACTCAATGGTGATCGTGCGCCTGGCCCACGTAGACCAGTGTCAGCATCATGAAAATGAACGCTTGCAGAGCCACAATCAAAATGTGAAAGATGGCCCAGCCGGTGCCCGCAAGCACATGCCCAAACCACAGCGCAATCCCGGTGGCCGAACCAAAGCCGACCGCACCCATCAGCGCAATCAGCATGAACAACAACTCGCCCGCGTACATGTTGCCAAACAACCGCATGCCGTGCGACACCGTCTTAGCGGTGAACTCAATCATCTGCATGGCAAAGTTCAGCACACCCAAAATGAGCGCCAGCACCGGATTCTTACTGGTACCAAACGGCGCGGTAACGAGTTCGTGCACCCAGCCGCCGGCACCCTTGATCTTGATGTTGTAGTACAGACAAACCAGTAACACCGAGGTCGACATGGCCAACGTGGTCGACAAGTCGGCCGTTGGCACAACGCGCATGTAAGCATGGTGCGGGTCTCCACCCATAGCGGCGTAAATAGCTTCCCAGGCCAGCGGAATCAAGTCCACCGGCAAGAAGTCCATTGAATTAAGCAAGAAAACCCAGACGAAGACGGTCAGCGCCAGCGGGCCGACGAATTTGCGCGACTCGGCATTGTGAATGATGCCCTTGGCCTGGGTGTCAACCATCTCAAGCAGAATCTCAACGGCCGCCTGCATGCGACCCGGCACACCCGAAGTAACCGTTTTGGCGACGCGCCACATCACGAACAAACCCAGCACACCCAGCAGCAGCGCCCAGAAGATCGAATCCAGATTAAACACCGACATGTCAATCACACCAGACTGTTTACCCGTCTGCAAGTGTTGCAAGTGGTGGCCAATGTACTCACCAGCGGTGGGACCGTGTTGCACAGCGTGTTCTTCAGCAGCCATCAGTTACTCTTTGATCAGTTACTTTTGCCGTTAAGCATTAACCCGCACCGGCAGCGCTTTGCGTCTGAACGCCAGCGCCAGCCAATACACCTTGAGGGTGACAACCAGGCCGACCAGCATGGCCGGCCAACTCAAATCAGTCACCCAACGATGCGCTGCCAACAGCAAGCCCACCGTCATCACAACTTTGACCAGCTCCCACAAAAAGAAGCTCATCACCGCGGTACCCACGTTTGCCTGCGCAAAACGACTTGTCAGGCCCCGGGCGAACAAAGCCGCCGGAACAACCACCGCCAACACACCACACGCCAGCGACTTGGCCACCGCTTCACCCAAGAAAACCCAAGTCAACAACACCGCCAGCAAACCAACGGCCAGCTGCCCTGCCACTACCCACCAAGGCGAAACGGCCGGATTGGCAGCTTTGACAGCTGCAATCTGCGCGGGAGTCAAGGGAACAATTTCATCTTCGGTTTCATCGAAACCGGAATCTTGAAAACCCAGCGGTGCTATTGTCCCCATTTACATTACGCCTACTTTACAGGCCGAGCCCAGTGAGTTCAGCCAGCGATTATACGTAGAAATCAGTCCAAAATTGACCCCCTTCATGCGATCGCAACCATTCATGACCACACCACCCACCGACCCACACACAACCTCACTCATCACTTACCCTTGTGCCTTTGCGATCAAGGTGATGGGTCTCAAGAACGAGCAACTGGTGGGCGCGATCACCCACATCGCCGAGCAATTTGACCCCGGCTTTGACGCCAGCACAGTGCAGCTGCGTCCAAGCAAGGGCGGCAATTACCTGGGCATCACAATCACCGTCAACGCGACCAGCCGCGAGCAGCTCGACGGTTTGTACCGCGCCTTATCGACGCATCCAATGGTCAAGGTGGTTTTGTAAAGCCCAACACATGAGTTCAGAAAATAATTGGAATCTGACCCCAATTTTTTTGGGCCGGATGCTGGCCTACGAGCCGACTTATGCGGCGATGCAGGACGTCACCGCTGCGCGTTCTGAAAACACGCCCGACGAGCTATGGGTTTGCGAGCACGCGCCGGTTTATACACAAGGGTTGGCAGGCAAAAAAGAGCACATCTTTAACCCTGGCAATATCCCTGTGGTGCAAACCAACCGTGGTGGGCAGGTGACGTATCACGGGCCAGGGCAGGTGGTGGCGTACCCGCTGCTGGACCTCAAACGCCGCGGCTATTTCGTCAAGGAATACGTCTACCGGATTGAAGAAGCAGTGATCCGCACGCTGCTGCACTTTGGCGTCACCGGGCATCGGGTGGCGGGAGCGCCGGGAATTTATATACGGCTGGACGACCCGGCAGGCCACGCGTTGCTGGCGCAGCGGCCGATGAAGTCGGCGCCGGGGGAAATGGGGTCAGATCCGGCCGCGCAGCGCAACGGCTCTGACCCCATTTCCCCCGACGGCCCCAATTTCACCGGCTTGGGCAAAATCGCCGCTTTAGGCATCAAGGTCAGCCGCAACTGCACTTACCACGGCGTGGCGCTGAACGTCGCGATGGACCTGGAACCCTACTCGCGTATCAACCCTTGTGGCTACCTGGGGCTGCGCACGGTTGACCTTTCTACAATCGGCGTTTTTGTCGGCTGGAAAGAAGTGGCAAACGTCTTCGCAAAGAAGCTCGCAGCTTACTTGTCACCATGAACGGTAGGTCATTACAAACAAAGTGAAGCACACCAGCGCACGCATTCGCATGGACTGCCTCGCTTCGCTCGCAGTGACGTCTGGGACGACGCCTTTCCTGCCAATGCAACGCCTATAGAGCACAACATGAACTCACCCACTGAAACCAAAACGGTCCGCGAAGCGCAAAGTGCCGAAAACTACGACGCCACGGCCAAGCAAAAGTCGGCCGCCAAGCTCTCGCGCATCCCGGTGAAAGTGGTGCCGGGCGAGATTCTTCGCAAACCCGAGTGGATTCGTGTCAAGGCAGGCAGCCCCAGCACCCGGTTTTACGAGATCAAGGACGTGCTACGTGCCAACAAGCTCGTCACCGTGTGCGAAGAAGCCAGTTGCCCCAACATCGGCGAATGCTTTGGCCACGGCACCGCTACCTTCATGATCATGGGTGACAAGTGCACCCGACGTTGCCCGTTTTGCGACGTCGGCCACGGCCGCCCCGACCCGCTGGACGCCAACGAACCGGTCAACCTGGCCAACACTATTGCCCAGCTCAAGCTCAAGTATGTGGTGATCACTAGCGTGGATCGCGACGACCTGCGCGACGGCGGGGCCGGGCATTTTGTGGCGTGCATCGAGCACATCCGCGCCCAGTCGCCACAAACGCAAATCGAGGTCTTGGTACCCGACTTCCGTGGCCGTGACGACCGGGCACTTGAGATTCTGAAAGCCGCGCCGCCGGATGTGATGAACCACAACCTGGAAACCATCCCGCGCCTGTACAAAGAAGCGCGCCCGGGCAGCGATTACCAGTTCAGCCTGAACCTGCTCAAAAAATTCAAGGCCCTGCACCCCGACGTGCCGACCAAAAGCGGCCTGATGGTCGGTCTGGGTGAGACCGACGACGAGATTCTGGCGGTGATGCGCGACATGCGCGCCCATGGCATCAACATGCTGACTATCGGCCAGTATTTGGCACCCAGCACCAGCCACCTGACGGTCAAGCGCTACGTGCATCCCGACGTGTTCAAAATGTTCGAGGCAAAAGCCTACGAGATGGGTTTCAGCCACGCCGCCGTCGGGGCTATGGTGCGTAGCAGCTACCACGCAGACCAGCAAGCCGGACACGCCATGGCATCGACCCAGGCCTGAACTGTTATTACTTTAATAGCTATTGGCGCAATAAATATAAGGACTAAAGGCCAATTTCATGACAACTTTTGACGTGCACCGTGGGCTCTGGCTGGACTTGCCTTCGGTGATGCGCGACGCGGACAGCGCCACCTACAGCCGAGCGCTGGAGCTGTACCGCAACCAGCGCGTGCTGACGCTGGACATCACCCCGGTCAAGAAAGATTGGCTGCTCGAAGGCCAGGTGCAAGGCACCCAGCGTGCGCCGTATTACGTTGAAGTTGACCTCAAGCGCAGCTTCAACGGCCAAGTCGTCAACTGGGACAGCGAATGCACCTGCCCGGTTGGCTACCAGTGCAAGCACGCGCTGGCCTTGATGATCAAGGCCGCCTACAAAGGCTGGCAATTGCTTGGCGACACCCAGGCCGCTGCGCTGCACAGCAGCAAGCCGCTCAGCGCCGAACAACAGGCCAAGCTGGCGCAAGAAGAAGCAGCGCGTCTGCAAGCCGCACAAGAACTCGAAGCCGAAAACCAGCTGGTGCGCTGGCTTGGCGAATTGGCACGCAGCCAGGGCAAAGCCGAAGACTCCCTGCGTGAATCCGCCGCGCCGCAAACCAC
>PFKL01000042.1 GCA_002784245.1 Comamonadaceae bacterium CG_4_10_14_3_um_filter_60_75 | reverse complement strand
ATGACGCTTTACTGTGGCAACCCGGTTGGTTCTATCTAAAACAATACCATTGGCGACAACCCGGGTCGCGTTCCTCAGGCATACTGCACGCCCTGATTTGAATTGTGAGCCTGATCATGCTGTATCCCGCCTTGAAAACCCTGCACCTGCTTGCCATCATCGTCTGGCTGGGCGGCATGGTGTTTAGCCATTTCTTCCTGCGCCCGGCGGTGGCCACGCTGGAAACCGCCGTGCGCGTGCGACTGATGCACGACGTGCTGGGTCGGTTCTTCAATGGGGTGCTGGTGGCCGTGGTGTTGGCGCTGGTGTCGGGTTCGTGGCTGATTGGTCAGGTGGCCAAGCAGGTGGTGCAAGCAGGCGCGCCCTTCATCATGCCGGTGGAGTGGATGGTGATGTCCGGCTTGGGCGGTGTCATGGCGCTGATTTTTGTGTTCATCCGCTGGGTGCTGTTTCGCCGCCTGGGCTGCGCCGTTGCCGCGTCGAACTGGGCCGACGGGGGCTTGGCGTTGAACCAGATTCGCACCTGGGTGGCGGTCAACCTGGTGTTGGGCGTGGCGATTGTGTTGGTCACGTTGATCGGCTTGTCGCACTAGCCTGACCTGACCCGTCCCGCACTGTGAATCCGGACGCACAGCAACTCTGGCGCGCCCCGCGCTGGGCGCTGGCGGTATTGCTGGCGGTTTTGGGCATGCTCGGGCCGTTTTCTATCGACACCTACATCCCGGCGTTTGCTGGTATTGCACAGTCGCTGGGCGCCACGCCGGTGCAGATGCAGCAGACGCTGTCGGCTTACCTGTTTGGCTTTGCTTTTATGAGCCTGTTTCACGGTGCCATTTCGGACAGCGTGGGGCGTCGACCCGTGGTGCTGTGGGGTTTGGCGGCGTTTGCGCTGGCGTCGCTGGGCTGTGCGTTGTCGCAAAGCATTGGCCAGCTGATTTTTTTCCGGGCGGTTCAGGGCTTGACCACCGGCGCGGGCATCGTGGTGTCGCGCGCGGTGGTGCGCGATATGTTTGCCCCCGCGCAGGCGCAAAAAGTCATGAGTCAGATCACCATTTATTTTGGCGTGGCGCCGGCGGTGGCACCGATGATCGGTGGTGTGTTGTTCGCAAGCCTGGGCTGGCACAGCGTATTCTGGTTTCTGACTTTGGTCGGTGTTGTGCTGTGGGCGGCCAATTACCGGCTGTTGCCCGAGACATTGCACGTCACCCAGCGGCAACCGCTTAACGTGCGCAATTTGCTGCAAGGCTACTGGCAATTGGGGCTGGACCCGCGCTTCTTGTTGCTGGCGCTGGCCAGCGGCATCCCGTTCAATGGCATGTTTTTGTACGTGCTGTCGGCACCGGCGTTTTTAGGGGTGCACCTGGCGCTGGCGCCGACGCAGTTTTTCTGGTTTTTTGTCCTCACCATCAGCGGCATCATGGGCGGCGCCTGGGTCAGCGGGCGCATGGCGGGCAGGTTGGCGCCCAAGCAGCAGATCAAGTACGGGTTTTTGATCATGCTGGGCATTGCGCTGCTGAATTTGTTGCTCAACGCCCTGTTCAAGGCGCACGTCAGCTGGGCGCTGTTTCCGGTGATGATCTTTGCCTTTGGCTGGGCGCTGATGGTGCCGGTGGTGACGTTGCTGGTGTTGGATCTGCACCCTGACCGGCGTGGCATGGCGTCGAGTTTGCAGGCTTTCATTGGTGCCAGTGCCAATGGGCTGGTCGCTGGCGTGGTTGCGCCGCTGGTGATGCATTCCACGCTGGCGTTGGCGGGCGCATCACTGTCGATGATGTCGGTGGGACTGCTGGCCTGGTTGGGGCTGCACCAGCGTTGGCCGGACATTGGGCGCAGCGTCTGATCAATATGGCGCCGCACGCCGCAATCGCCTTTATCATCGAGTCCCTTTTTTATTGACCTATCAGGACAGGAGCCTTTATGGCCAGTGCATCTTACCAATGGCGGTTTTTTCGGGCTGGCGGCTTTGACCAGGTGCAACTCGACCGGGCTGCGGACCTGCTGGCGCTGGGTGAGCTTGATCAGAAATTGTGGGTGGCGCTGTCGTGCCCGGTGCAGGGCATCGAGTTTGACGCGCGCAGTCTGCAGTTCATCGACAGTGACAACGACGGCCATGTGCGCCCGCCCGAACTGATCGCGGCCATCGGCTGGGCCAAAGACCGTCTGGTGGATGCAGACGTCCTGGTCAAACAGCTCGACGGTGTTCCCATCAACGGCATTCGCGACGACGACGATGCTGGCAAGCTGATCAAGGCCGCAGCGCAGGCGTTGGCCACGGAACTGGGCAAAGGCGAATCAGACCTGCTGACGGTGGCCGAAACCAGCGCTGCGCAGGCCAGCCATGCCGCGCGCGCGCTGGCCGCTTGGGAAGCCGCCGGCAAAGACGCTTTGCCTTTGGGCGATGCCACGGCGGTCGCGCATTCGCTGGTGAGCGAGCTCGATGCCAAGGTGGTCGATTTCTTTACCCGCTGTGACCTGGCCGCGTTTGACACCCGTGCCGGCGACGTACTCAATCCCTCGGAAGACGCGCTCAAGGCGCTGGCCCCTACCGCGCTGCAAGCTGGCGCACAGGCAATCAGCGACCTGCCGCTGGCGCATGTCAATGCCACAGGCAAGCTGCCGCTGGACGCAGGCTTGAACCCGGCTTGGGCGGGTCGCGTGGCTGCCCTGCGCGACACGGTGGTGCAGCCCTTGCTGGGTGTGCGTGACGATCTGACCGCCGCCGACTGGCAAGCGGTCAAGGACCAGTTGGCGCCGTACACCACCTGGCTGGCCAGCAAGCCCGACCCCGCAGCCGAAGGCGACGGCGTACGCAGCCTGGAAAAGCTCTCGCGCTACGTGCGCGACCTGCAGTCGCTGGCCAACAACTTTGTGGCTTTTCGCGACTTCTACACACGCCAGGGCAAGGCGACTTTCCAGATCGGCACGCTGTACCTGGACGGGCGCGCGTGCGAGCTGTGCGTGGCCGTCAACGACGCGGCCAAACATGCGGCGCTGGCCGGGCTGTCGCGCGTCTGTCTGGTCTATTGCGACTGCGCCCGTGGCGCTGAAAAACTCAGCATTGCAGCCGCGTTTACCGCTGGCGATTCAGACCAGTTGATGGTCGGGCGCAACGGTGTTTTCTACGACCGCCAAGGGCGCGACTGGGATGCCACCATTGCCAAAATCGTCGAGCATCCGATCAGCCTGCGCCAGGCGTTCTGGTCGCCTTACAAGCAGGCGGCGCGCATGGTCGGAACGCAGCTGCAGAAAATGGCCGCCGCCAAGGCCAAAGCGGCCGACGACAAATTGGCTGGTGCCGCGGTAACGGCCGCCAGCAAAGGCGTGGGCGGCAAGGCCGAGGCGCCGCCGCCGTTTGATGTGGGTAAATTTGCTGGTATTTTTGCCGCCATTGGGCTGGCGCTCGGCGCCATCGGTACCATGGTGGTGTCATTGGTTGGTGGCTTGTTTGGCCTGAAGTGGTGGCAGATTCCGCTGGCTTTGCTGGCGCTGATGTTGCTGATTTCTGCCCCGGCGGTGATTCTGGCCTGGTTCAAGCTGCGCAGCCGCAATCTGGGACCGATTCTGGACGCCAACGGCTGGGCGGTGAATGCGCGGGCGCGGATCAATATTCCGTTTGGCACCTCCTTGACGCAGCTGGCCAAATTGCCTGACGGCGCCGAACGCACCTTGACCGACCCCTACGCCGACAAGCCCTCACGTGTGCCGTATCTGGTCGCGGCGCTGGTGGTGTTGGTGCTGGCGGTCTGGATCGGCTGGTTCAGGGGGTAGTTGTCCCCAGCACCAGGTTCATGCGCTGCTTGATGCGCTGGGCACCGGTCACGTCGAAGCTGAACTGCGCTTGCTTGAGCTGCACGCCCAGCCATGCCAACAGCGGCCGACGCCAGCCTTGGCTTGATGCCGAATCGACCGCTAGCCCAGTATCTACCTGTGCAAGCTGCTCTTTTTGCAGGAGCGATCCGGCGGCAATCAGACGGGCCAAAGGGTCACTGATCTGGCGCAGGCGGCTCTCGGGTGCGGCTTCTTCGCGCTGCACCTGTGCCACCAGGCCTTGGTACTGCACCGGCAGCAGCGCGGCGTCGATGCCCGTCCAGCGGCCGCGGATGAAGTCGGCATACGCGTGTTCGGCTGCACCGGCTTGGTCGGCCAGCGCCTGAAACCCGCTGCACGGCAGCCACACCAGGCTGGCGGTTTGCACCGCGCAGCGCACCAGTTCCAGCCGTGCCATCAGGTCGACGCGACCGGTGCGGGCCACCTCTGCCCTGGCGCGGGCAAATTCAGCGTCGGCCACGCGCAGGTTGCCTTCCAGATAAGCGGCGGTGAAGTTGTTGAGCGAGGCAAACGCGTTGGCTTGCCAGTCGGGCGGCGGGGGTGTGCTGGCGCAGCCACCCAGCAGCGCGGTCAGACACAGGGCTATCAGTTTTTTCATGGCAGTTTGATCTCGGTGTCGCGTGCGAACGGCCATTTTCGGTTGATCTCGTTGGTGAGCTGGCTGACCTTGCGCAGGCTGGCTTCCACCTCGGCGCGCAGCGTGCCCAGGTCGGTGGTGGCCAAGCGCGCATTGGCACCCACGGCCTGTGCCTCGGCCAGCACCGCGTCGACCTTGGTCAGCGTCTGGCGCGCGTCCTGCAACACGGCATTGAGCTGTTTGACTGCCTCGTTAGAACTGTCAAGCGTGGTTTTGGCGCTGGCCAGCGCGCCCTGGGTGCTGTCGATCACGCCTTGCGGGCCAAACACGCGCTGGTCAGCCTGCGCCAGCAGGGCGTTGGTGCGGTCCAGCGTGGCGATGATTTTTTTCGCATTGTCTTCGCTGCCGAGTAGACCGGTGAGCACACCGTAGCGCCCGTTCAGACGCTCGGTCACGGTATTGAGGTGCGTCAGGCTGGCGTTCAGGCTGGACTCAGGCCCAGTCATGTTGTCCAGGTTTTCCAGCAGTGCGCGGGCGCTGGCTACCAGCCGCGGGATTTCGGCGGCGGTGTCACCACGCAAGAGCGTGCGCTCGGCGCCAGCGGGCAGCGGTGGGTCTTCCAGAATGCCACTGAAGGCGCGAATGCGGGTGTCACCCACCATGCCACGCTCCAGCGTAAAGATGCTGCTGGTGCGCAGCCAGCGCGCGTCTTTGAGCGGCACGTCGATCACCATGCGCGCCTTGCCGTCGTCGGCCAGCTCGATGCGGCGTACGCGGCCAATCGGAAAGCCTGAAAACGTCAGGTCCATGCCGACGATCACGCCCTCGGAGTCGTCCGACACCAGCACCAGTTGCTGGGTTTGCTGGAACACGCCGCGCGCCACCATCACATACAGCACAAAACCGACGATGACGGCGGCCACCAGCCACAGCAGCAGTCGGGCCTTGCGCTCCAGGTGGGCAATCGGCGGTGAATTGGAGTCGGGTGCAGGAGAGCTCATGGGCGAATCATGCATCAAATTTGGCCGAGTCAGACGTAATTGGCCACCAACAGGGCGGCCTCGATCAGCAGCAGCACCACAAAGAGGCGTACCGCGCCGGGCTGGATGGTGTCGCCGCTGCCGCGCCAGTGGGCATCGAGGCTGGCGGCCATCGGCACCACAGCCACCGCTAGGCTGAACAGCAGCACCTTGAGCATGAAGCCCAGGCTCACCGTCAGGTCAAACACATGGCCGACGGTACGGGTAAAACCGGCCAGCCCCCAGGGCGACAGGCCATAGACCACCAGATACGTCAGCACCAGCGTGATGACGCTGCTGAGCATGGCCAGCGCCAGCACCGAAAAGCCGTCGGCCAGCACGCGTGGCACCAATGCGCGACGTAGCTGTGTCGGGTCGAGTTCGCTTACCTGGTGTACTCGCGCGTGTGTGGCGTCGGGCATGGCTCCGGCATTGAAAGCCAGCCCGGCACGCAACGCCACAAACAGCGCAGCCGAGAGCGGAATGAGTTCCAGCACCAGCACCCGCACCACCATCTGCAAGGCGTATTGCGACAGCCCGTAACTCAGGGCGGTGACCACCACAATGCGGATCAGCACCAGGCTCAGCAGGCTCGAGAGCGCGGTAAACCACGGCAACACCTGCCAGGTGCTGGCCACCATGCGCTGCGCTGTGGCCACGCGGTGCGCGCGCGTGTGGGTTGACGGCGACAGCAGCAGCACCAGCACCACCGCGCCAAACTGCAGCATGAACCACCAGCTGTGCAGGACGCGCA
>PFKL01000134.1 GCA_002784245.1 Comamonadaceae bacterium CG_4_10_14_3_um_filter_60_75 | reverse complement strand
GTTAAAGTCGGGCGCATTCCTGCCGATAGTGATGCTACGAGGCTACGACTATCGTAGTTTTGGAGAACGCCATGAAAATCAACCTGCCCGCCGACAAACCTGTCTTGCCCAGCAACAATGCTGCATCCGTGAGCGCCAAAAACGCGCCGACGGTCAGTGCGCAGTCCAGTTCTACCGCCGCCAAGAGCACCCAGTCTGCGGGTGTCGCGGTATCGGTGTCGACCCTGGTGCGCGCGCTCGAGGCCAACAACGCTGGCGAAGTGCCCAGTGTGGATGGCAAGAAGATCGAAACCGTGCGCACGGCCATTGCGCAAGGCACCTATGTTGTCAACCCGGAGGCGATTGCCGACAAACTGCTCGCCAACGCCGAAGAAATGTTGCAGCGTACGCGGGTCTGACTGACACTGCCAGCGCGATGACGCTGGTCTGTCTTGGGGCGTCAACATGAACGACGCTGTCTCTGTTTCCCTTGAACAACTTGATGCCCAACTGCAGCGCATTGCGCAGCTGGTGACGCATGACGCCGATGGCGATCTGGCGCACGCGTGCGATGCACTTCAGCAGCAGGTGAGCGATTTTCAGGCACTGTGGCAAAAGTCAGGTTTGTCGCACCCGGTTCCTGCTGCACTGGCTCTGCACCTGCGCAAAACCACTGCAGCACTGGCATCAACCCAGGAAAACCTGGCGCGGCACGCGGTGTTGACGCAGCAAGCGTTGCAAACCTTGTTTCCCCAAACCCAAAGCGCCACTTACAACGTGGGCTTTGGCGCGCGCGCGCGCAACCCGTACGGCAGCGTCGGCCGCCAAAGCGGCGAATTTCAGGTGATTGCTGCCTAATGTGAGCGCATCTTGGCGCGCAGCCGGGCGATCGACTGGCTGTGCAACTGGCAGATGCGCGACTCGGTCACGTCCAGCACGGCGGCAATTTCTTTGAGGTTCATGTCTTGCTCGTAGTACATGCTCATGATGTATTGCTCGCGCTCGGGCAAGGCCTTGATGGCGCTCACCAGGGCCTGGCGAATGCGCTCGTTGCGCAACATGTTCAATGGATCAGATTCGGAGTCGCCCATGTGACGGTCCAAAAAACCATCTTCATCGTCAGTGCCGTGATTGATGTCTTCCAGGTAAACCAATTGCGTGCCACGCACCTTGTTCAGCAGACTCTGGTAATCGCTCAGGGCCAGACCCAGGTCGGCGGCAATTTCGCTCTCCTTGGGGGAACGGCCCAGTCGGTGCTCCAGCCGCCGCATCGATTCTTCAATTTCCTTCTGGCTCTTGCGCGTGCCGCGCGAGACCCAATCGTTTTCGCGCAGTTCGTCGAGCATGGCACCGCGAATACGCTGGGTGGCAAAGGTTTCAAACTGCACGCCCTGGGTTGCTTCAAACCGCGACAACGCCTCCGACAGACCGATCAAACCGACCTGGATCAAGTCGTCTACCTGCACATTGGCAGGCAACTTGGCCATCATGTGGTGCGCCAGTTTGTGCACCAGCGGCTGGTATTGACGGATCAGGGCATTGCGGTCCAATTGGCCCTTGGCGGTGTACATCAGTGAAGCCTTTCAGCGCGCTCTTGCTGTAGCGCTAGCGCATTTTCAAACAATTGCAAAGCCAGGTGCGTCAGATCGTCATGCGCGCCCCCCGGTTCGCTGCTGGCCACCACCGTCTGCGCTGTCACCCGATAGCCAAGAAAGCTGGTGGCGCAATGCATCAGATTCTTAGCGGATTGGGTCTTTAGTCGGTTCGGCGTGGCAAGCGGTTCGGGCACGATGTTAGCAACAGTCGGATGCAGGTGGCCTTGCAGCAGCATTTGCTTCAGCGCGGCGTACGCACTCAGCGCAGCGTCTTGCGCTGGCGGCACCACCAGCAGCGGTGCCAGTGGGGTGCCTTTGAGCAGGGCCGTCAGCGCACTGGCGTGCGCGTAAAGCAGCACGATGTCATAGTCCTTGAACACCTCGTTGAGACTGCCGTTGTACAGGTCGGTAACGCTCAGGCGTTGCAGCCCCACCGCTGCAGGCAGCACCAGCCAGGCGTCTTTTTCCGCGTCTTCGGTGAAGCGGCTGAGCGGGTTGTCCAGCATGTCAGCCAAGCCCGGATTGGCCGCCGACTCGCAGGCATGACCATCGAGCACCGCGACCGACAAGCCCATATCAATCCAGCGTGCGCACAGTCCCCACAGCAGTGGCAGTTCGCCCTGCTGGCGCCCGTGGCTGGCCATGGCGATCAGCCGCACAGCGTGTTGCAGCGCCAGTGCCTGCAGCCCGGCGGCCTGGTTGATGCATTGTTCAAGCATGAAGCTGGCCCACAGGAGTGTTGGCCTGGGCAAAGATGAAGCCCAGGTCGGTGGACTTGGGGTCATACGCCGACTTGTTGGCCGAGCGCATCGACAGGGCGACCAGGTTGGCGGCGTCAGCGCGCTCCCAGTCTTCAGGCACTTTCTGGCCGGTGGTCACGCCGCGCAATTTGAGCTGGTGGCGAATCACGGCGTCCAGCGCCGGGCCAATCTTGGCCGCCTCGTCGGTCTTGGACAGCACAGTCTGCTGCACGCCGCCCTTTTTGAACGACGCCACCATGTCTTCCAGCGTATCGCCGTGCCCACCGGCGTTGAGCACCATCAGGCGGTTGATGCCGTTGATGTCGAGCATGGCCAGCAGGTCGTTCTTGCGGGGGTCGTTCGGCGCGCAGCCGGTGGTGTCAATCAACACCATCTTCTTGTTGGCCAGCAGACCCAGCAGGTCTTGCAGGGCGACGCGGTCTTGCGCCTGATGCGCGACCACACCGAGCATGCGGCCGTAGGCGCGCAGTTGCTCATGGGCGCCTACGCGGTAGGTGTCAAGGGTGAT
The DNA here is from genome assembly GCA_002784245.1 of Comamonadaceae bacterium CG_4_10_14_3_um_filter_60_75. Classification (GTDB taxonomy): domain Bacteria; phylum Pseudomonadota; class Gammaproteobacteria; order Burkholderiales; family Burkholderiaceae_C; genus Rhodoferax. The sequence goes on along the minus strand of PFKL01000134.1, from coordinate 5,875 downwards.
CAGCCCCACGCTGGCCGCACCGTGCGTGCGGGCGCACAGGCCGGCCAATTTGGCAGCGGTGGTGGTCTTGCCGACGCCGGTGGCTCCCACCAGCGCGTAGACGCCGCCTTCTTGTGCAATGGCCGGGCCGTCGGCGTCGGTGTGCAGGTTGTGCGCCAGCACGTCCATGATCCAGTGCATGGCGTCAGCCGCGGCCATGTCTTCTGGCAGGCGTTCCATGATGGTGCGCGACAAGTTGGGCGAGTAGCCGCAGCGGATCAGCTTGAGCATCAAATTGGCGTGGATCGGGTTCTGCCTTGCTTGTCCCAGCCAGGTGAGGGTGTTGAAACGGTCTTCGATCAGGTCTTTCATCGCCTGCAGCTCGCGCACGATATTTTGTGTCGGTGCCGAAGGCGCCAACGGCGCTGCTTGTGGTGCCGTGCGCACAACGATCGGATTGGCGCTGTCCGCGCGTGGCGCCGTGGCTAGCGGCGCGCGCGCACCGGCTGGCGTTGCCGGGCGCTGCGTTTGCGGCTGTGCATCAACGCGCTGGCCGAGCTGACTTTCCTGTCGGCGCTTGAGCATGCGCTCGCGTACGTAGTCCTGAAACGACAGTGTGCTCATGGCCAGCTGCGTGGCATCGTCGAGCACCTGGCTGTCGGGGTTGGCACGCGGTGCACTGACCAACGCTGCCGCTGCCGAGCGCGCCTGCAGCGGCGTTTCTTTGCGCTCCAGCGCGGCCACTGTGTCCTCGCCGGTGGCGACCACTTCGATGCCGCTGGCAGTCGGCCGGTTGGACAGGATCAGCGTGCCGTCACCAAAAGCCATGCGCGCCTTGTACAGCGCTTCGCGGGCAGTGGGGGCAATAAAGCGTTGAATATTCATGATGCTGCACCTTTAAGGATGGGACCAATACGTATGGTGTGGGATTCCGGGATTTCGCTGTGCGCGAGCACCTGCAGGCGTGGCGCCACGCGGCGCACCAGCCGCGAGATGGCGCTGCGGATCGCGTCGGGCACCAGCAGACAGGCGGGGATGCCGCTCTCTTCTTGTTTCAGTGCCACTTCGGCGGCTTTTTGCGTCAGGATGTCGGCCACGCCCGGGTCGAGCGCCTGGCCCTGGCTGCTGGGGTTGCCCAGGGCTTGCACCAACAGGCGCTCCAGCGCCGGGTCGATGGCGATGACGTTGAGCTCGTGCACCGGGCCGTAGATTTGCTGCACGATGGCCGGCGACAGCGCCACGCGCACGCGCCGCGCCAGCTCGGCCGGCTCGGTGACGGTGGTGGCATGTTCGGCAATCGACTCGATGATCGTGCGGATGTCACGGATGTGCACAGACTCTTCCAGCAGCAGCTGCAACACCTTTTGAAACACCGCAATCGAGACCATTTTGGGTACCACTTCTTCAATCAGTTTGGGTGCCTGCTTGCTCACATGGTCGACCAGCTGTTGGGTCTCGGTGCGACTGAGCAATTTGGCGGCCTGCACTTGCATCAAGTGTGACAAATGGGTGGCCATCACGGTCTCGGAATCAACCACGGTAAAGCCGGCCATTTGCGCTGCTTCTTTCTGCGTGGCGTCAATCCAGTGCGCCGGCAGGCCAAACGCCGGGTCGGTGGTCGGCGTGCCGATCAAGGGGGTGCTGATGCCGCCCGGATTGATGGCCAGAAACATGCCTGGGAAAGCCTCGCCTTCGCCCACGATCACGCCGCGCAGGGTGATGCGGTAGCCGCTGGGCTTGAGCTCCAGGTTGTCACGCACATGGACCGGCGGCGGCAAAAAGCCCACTTCCTGGGCAAACTTGCGGCGCACGCCCTTGATGCGGGTGAGCAGGTCGCCCTGGCGGTTCTTGTCGACCAGCGTGATCAGGCGGTAGCCCAGCTCCAGGCCCAGTTGGTCGACCGGTTGCAGGTCGTCCCAGGTGGCTTCGCCGTCTGCCGCGGGGGTGGCGATCACCGGTGCTTCTTCGACCGGCACTGGTTGATGCGCCAACATCCAGGCGCCGTAACCCAGCACCAGCGCAATACCCAGAAACACCGTGTGCGGCATGCCCGGGATGATGCCCAGCGTGCCCATGATGGTGGCGGTCACACCCAGCACGCGCGGCGAGATGAACATCTGGTTGACGATCTGACTGCTGAGGTCGCGTTCCTTGCCCACGCGTGAGACCACCATCGCCGCCGAGACCGAGATCAGCAAGCCCGGAATCTGCGCCACCAGCGCGTCACCCACGGCCAGCAGGATATAGGTGTCAGCGGCTTGCCCGGCGGTCAGTCCGTGCTGCAGCACGCCGACGGTGAAGCCGCCAAAAATATTGATCAGCAAGATCAAAATGCCAGCGATGGCGTCGCCACGCACAAACTTCGACGCACCGTCCATCGAGCCAAAAAAGTCGGCTTCTTCACCCACCTCGGCGCGCCGACGCTTGGCCTCTTTTTCGTCGATCAGACCAGCGTTCAGGTCTGCGTCCACCGCCATCTGCTTGCCTGGCATGGCGTCCAGGGCAAAGCGGGCCGATACCTCGGCAATGCGCTCGGCACCCTTGGTCACCACCACAAAGTTGATCACCACCAGAATCGCGAACACGATCAAACCCACGGCAAAGTTGCCGCCAATCAAGAAGTGGCCAAAGGCCTCGATCACCGCGCCGGCCGCGTCGGGCCCGGTGTGACCTTCAAGCAGCACAATCCGCGTTGACGCCACGTTGAGCGACAGCCGCATCAAGGTGGTGAGCAACAGCACCGCGGGAAACGCCGCAAAGTCCAGCGGTTTGAGCATGTAAGCGGCCACCATCATCACCATCAGCGCGATCGAGATGTTGAAGGTGAAAAAAGTGTCGAGCAGCCACGGCGGCAGCGGCAGCACCATCATCGACAGAATGGCCACCACAATCATCGGCGCGGCTGCACCTTGCATCAGCCGCGCGTTGTTGCCAAACCAGGTCTTGAGTGAATTAAACATGGGTCTCAGGCTGGTTGTGCTGCCAGCACGTTGGACAGCGGATCAAGTTCGGGTGGCACAAACGGCGTCGGCGCCTCTTCGGGCATGGGGCCGTCGCCGCGCATCGCCGCCTTGAGCCGGTAGATGTAGGCCAGCACCTGCGCCACCGCGGTGTACAAACTGGTGGGAATATCTTCGTCAAGCTCGGCATGGGCGTACAGCGCGCGCGCCAGTTTGGGCGACTGCAGCACCGGAATGTCGTTTTCCTTGGCGAGGTCGCGGATTTTGAAGGCCAGCAAATCGGCGCCCTTGGCCACCACCTGGGGTGCCGCCATGGTGCTGTCGTCGTAGCGCAGCGCCACCGCGTAGTGCGTTGGGTTCATCAGCACAAAGTCAGCCTTGGGCACCGCCTGCACACTGTTGCCCTGGGCAATATCGCGCTGGCGCTGGCGCAGGCGGCCTTTCATCTGCGGGTTGCCATCAGACTCCTTGCCTTCTTGCTTCATTTCCTGATGCGACATCTTCATGCGTGATTTGTGCAAAAAAACCTGCAGCGGCACGTCCACCAAGGCCACTATCAACAACACCAGCAGCATCAGGGCGGCACCGTGGGTCAGCCATTCAGACAACAGCGCGATGGCTCTGGTCGAGGGCTGCAACACCAGTGCGCCCAGCGTGTCCATGCCTGAAGACAGGTAACTAAACCCCACCCACAGCAGCATCACCGCGATGAAGCTCATCTTCAGCACCTCGGTGGCTTTCTCCTTGGAAAACAGGCGCCCCAAGCCGCTGATCGGGTTCAAACGGCTAAAGTCTGGCGTGATCGGCTTGACGCTGGCCACCCAGCCACCGGCAGCCACCGTGCTGACAATGGCAATGGTGCTGATGATGGCGGCAAACACGGCACTGGCGGCCAGGCCCACGCCGGTCATAGTGCCCAGCCGGTTGATGATGATCATCGGGTCTTTGAGTGTTTGCGCGTCAAACAGCAGCTGCGCGCTCATTTCCCCGCGGATGTGCTCGAACATCAATGGTGCCAGCAGCATCAGGGTGAGGGCGCCGCCGCCGAGTACCGCCAGGTTGGCCAAATCGCGCGAACGCGCCACCTGTCCGTCGTCGCGTGCTTTTTTCAGCTTGCGCTCAGAGGCGGGTAAATTGCGGTCTTGGCTGCTGGAGTCCATGGGAGAAAAACACCTTGTGTTCTTCCCATTGTCTTTATCCGCCCCTGGAACTAAAGGGCGATAAACAGGGCGTTTGCCCGTCTATTCGCAGAAGACCTCAGAAGACCTCAGAAGCCCAGACTGGCGAGCAGGTCGTCCACTTCAGACTGGCTCTTGACCACATCCGGATTGCCCTCGGGGCTGACCACCGGGCCCTGCAAAACCGGCTCGTCGATGACGTTGACCGACTCGCCCTTGAGTTCGTCAGAGGCAGCAGTCTTGACAACTGCGTCGCCAGGGGCGGTGATCAACAGCAACTGCACCAACTGCTCTTCGATGTTGGCCGCCAGTGTGACCACCTTGGCGATCACCTGGCCCGTCAGGTCATGAAAGTCTTGCGCCATCATGATGTCGGTGAGGTTCTTGTCGATCTCCTGGGTGGCTTGCTCCACGTCGTTGATGAAGTTCATCACATGGCCCTTGGCGACAGCGGCCACCGGGTCCTTGACGATCAGCGCGCCAATGCGACGCGTCTCGGAGGCAATATGGTCATGGTGCAGTTTGGCCTGATCGACGTTGTTGAGCACCTTCTCGGCGGCCTCGCCGGTCAGGCGTGCGATGTAGGACAAACGGCTTTTGGCGTCGGGCAATTCGCCGGCCCAGGTCTTGACCTTATCGGCCAGACCCAGCCCGGCCAGTGAATCGTGCAACTGGCGCGTCAGCACGCCAATGCGCTGGTGCACTTCATCGGTTGGGATCGTGTTGCTCATTTCAGCCCCAACTTGGTCAAAATCAGGTTGACTTTGTCTTCCAGTGTTGATTTGGTAAAGGGCTTGACGATGTAGCCTGCAGCACCTTGCTGGGCGGCCATCACAATGTCTTCCTTGCGTGCCTCGGCGGTCACCATCAGTACCGGCAGGTGCTTGAGTTTGTCGTCTTTTTTGATTTCTTGCAGCAGCTGAAACCCGTTCATATTGGGCATGTTGATGTCGCTGACGACAAAATCAAAACTGGAGTTGCGTAATTTATTGAGCGCTGCGACACCGTCCTCAGCCTCGTCGGCTTCGGTGTAGCCGATTTCCTTGAGCAGGTTACGCACGATGCGACGCATGGTGGAGAAGTCATCGACCACCAAAAATTTGAGTTCACTGGCCATGGCATAGCCTTTCAGTGGCGCTTGGGAAAACAGTCATAAATCAACCTTCGGTCTTGTATCACATGGCCCAGCGGCGCTGGCTACTGGGCGCTGGTTGTCGGTCTGGCGCCCAGCAAACGCTCTTCAGCCTCGCGGGTCAGTATGGTAATGCTGATTCTACGGTTGGACGGGCTGCGCGGATTTTGTTCATCGAGCAAAATGCTTGACGCCAACCCCATCACGCGGGCAATCTTTTCGTCGGGCATGCCCGCGGCAACCAGCTCACGCCGGGTGGCGTTGGCGCGGTCGGCCGAGAGTTCCCAGTTGCTGTAGCCGCGGGCGCCGCTGCCATAGGGCGTCTGGTCGGTGTGACCGTCCAGACTGATCTTGTTGTCCACGTCGACCAGCGCTTCGCCAATGAGCTGCAAAATATCTCGCATGTAGGGCTTGACGCTGGCGCTGCCGCTGTCAAACATCGGCCTTTTCTGGTCGTCAACGATCTGGATCTGCAGTCCGTCAGGGGTGATCGCCAACCTGATCTGGTCGCTGAACGGCGCCAGCTTGGGGCTGCCTGAAATGATGCCGCTGATCTTGGCACTGAGTTCTGCCAGCTTTTGCGCGTCCTGTTTGGCGCGTGCAGCCTTGGCCTGGTCGCCCGACTG
>PFKL01000184.1 GCA_002784245.1 Comamonadaceae bacterium CG_4_10_14_3_um_filter_60_75 | reverse complement strand
TGCTGCAGGCGGTGGGGCTGGAAGGCTTGGGCGAGCGCCTGCCGCAGCAGCTCAGCGGTGGCCAGTTGCAGCGCGTGGCGATTGCCCGTGCCTTGATCCACCAGCCGATGCTGCTTCTGGCCGACGAGCCCACCGGCAATCTGGACCCACACACTGCCGAGCGGGTGATGGACGCGCTCATGAGCCAGACACGCACGCACGGCGCGGCCATGGTGTTGGTCACGCATTCGGTCACTGCGGCGCAGCGCGCCGACCGGGTGCTGCTGCTGACCGCCAGCGGGCTTGAACCCCACGCAGGCGCATGACACCGTCAACTCTGCCGACTGTACTGATTGACTTCTGCGATCCGCACGGCGCAGACGCCGCCGTGCGCTGCGCTTTTAGCGCTCCGCTGCACACGTTGGTGGCGCACACGCTTGACCAAGTCAAACCCGTGCTGGACGCGGTACACGCCGCTGCGCGGCAAGGTCAATGGTGCGTGGGCTATGTGCGCTACGAGGCGGCGCCTGCATTTGATGCAGCGTTTACAGTGCATCAGACCGATACCGCCAATGTGCCGCTGGCCTGGTTCGGCGTTTTTGCACAATCCCAACCCTGGCCAGACCAGCTCGCCGCCAACGATGCGCAAACTCAAGTCAAATGGCAGCCCACGCTGGATCGCGCCGAATTCGATGCCGCCATGGCGCGCATCCACAGCGACATTTCGGCTGGCAGCTACTACCAAGTCAACTACACCACACTGTTGCAAGGCGCGTGCACTGGCGATCCGCTGGCGCTGTTTGCCCGTCTGCAACGCGCCCAACCCGGCGGCTACGCTGCTTTCATGGACACCGGGTCCGAGCAGGTGTTGTCTGTCTCGCCCGAGCTGTTCTTTGACTGGCAACCCGAAGCTGACCGATCAGGCAAAGAATCTGGCGGGCGCTTGCTGACGCGCCCCATGAAAGGTACTGCACCCCGCGGCGCTAACGCGGCGCAAGACGAAGCGCTGGTGCAAGCCATGTGCGCGTCACCCAAAGAGCGTGCCGAAAACGTGATGATCGTGGACTTGCTGCGCAACGACGTGTCGCGCATCGCCCAGCCAAATTCGGTCAAAGTGCCCCGGCTATTTACGGTGCAGACCCTGCCCACAGTGCACCAGATGGTGTCAGACGTCACTGCCCGCACGCGGGTTGGCACCACGCTGGCCGATGTGTTTGGCGCGCTGTTTCCATGCGGCTCGATCACCGGCGCGCCCAAGGTGCAGGCAATGCGCGCTATCAAGGCATTGGAGCCGCGAGCCCGTGGCGTGTACTGCGGTGCCATTGGCTTGGTGCGCCCGGGCGGGCATGCCACCTTTAACGTGGCGATCCGCACCGTCGCGCTGCGTGGCACCCAGGCGCACTGTGGCGTGGGCAGCGGCATCACGGCAGACGCCAAGTTGGACGCCGAGTGGCAAGAATGGCAGCACAAGCGTATCTACCTGGAACGTGCCAGCGAAGCGTTCGAACTGCTGGAGACGCTGCGGCTGGAACAGGGCAACTATCTTAATTTGGTAGCACACCTCGCAAGAATGGAGACGGCTGCAAGACATTTTGGCTATGGGTTTGATGAAGCACAGATTCGCGCAACATTGCAAACTTTGGCGCAGCCGACGACAAAACTTTCAGCTGCACAGTGCAGCGCTCAGCTGAATTCAGCCTCAGATGTTGCCGCATGGCGGGTGCGCCTGCTGCTGGCAGCCAATGGCCAGGCAAGCGCCGAAAAATTTATATTCAATCAGCCTCTAGCCCCCGTTTGTCTTGCTCTAGCAGCGACACCTTTTGAAGCATTCAACAGCGAATTCACCCGCTTCAAAACCACCCGCCGGGCGCACTACGACGCCTTTGCACCCAGCGACCCTACCGTTTTCGACACCCTGCTCTACAACCCTTCTGGTGAGCTGACCGAATGCACCCGTGGCAACATTGCGTGCCTGCTTGACGGCCGCTGGGTCACCCCACCGCTGCAATGTGGCCTGCTGGGCGGTGTGGGTCGACAGATCGCCCTGACCGAAGGCCGCGTGGCTGAGGCCGTGGTGCGCGTGGCTGACCTGCCGCGCGTGCAAGCTTTTGCCTTTGTCAACAGCCTGCGCGGTTGGCTGGATGCCAAACTGGTTTGAACACTCAATCAGGAACGACCCCATGTTCGTCGTCATCTTTCGCGCCAAGGTTCGTCAATCCGACGCCGAATACAGCCAAGTGGCCGCCCGTATGCGGGAGCTGGCGCTGGGGCAATTTGGCTGCCTTGAATTCACTGCGGTGACTGAGGGCAACGAAGAAATCGCCCTGTCTTATTGGCCGTCTGAGGCTCACATCCGCGCCTGGCGGGCGCAGTCAGAACACCTGCTGGCACAACAACTTGGGCGTGAGCGCTGGTACGAGTCTTACACCGTGCAGGTGGCTGAAGTCACCCGCAACTACTGCTTTGAGCGTTGATGCTTGACCTACTCAAAACCTTCTCCTGGCAAGAGCTGCGTCAGCACCCGTGGCGCAATGCTGCAGCCGTGCTGGCGGTGATGCTGGGCGTGGCACTGGCGTTCTCTGTCCACCTGATCAACGCCAGTGCGCTGGACGAGTTTGCCCAGGCGGCGCGCTCGGTTGGCGGCCAGAGCGACCTGGAGCTGCGCGCCGTGCAAGGCCACATCGACGAGGCCTTGTACGCACAGGTGGCGCGCCAGCCGCAGGTGGCGCTGGCCTCGCCCGTGCTCGAAACCGGCAGCTATGTGATGACCGCGCAAGGCAAGCGCGCCTTGCGCGTCGTTGGCGTCGATGCGCTGGTGGTGCTGCGCATCTCGCCCGACCTGATGCCTGTTCCCAGCAGCGCCCGCCGCGGCGACCGCTGGACTGTGTTTGCCCCCAACCAGGTGTTTTTGAACGCCGCCGCGCAGCGGCTGAGCGCCGGGCAAACCGGTTTGCAACTGCAAAGCGGCATGGCCTGGCAGCCGGTGGACGTGGCGGGCACGGTGGCTGCCAGCGGCCCGGCGGTGGCGGTGATGGACATTGGCGCGGCGCAAGACCTGTTTGACAAGCCCGGCCAACTCACGCGCATCGACCTGGCGCTGCAAGCCGGCGTGGACCGCGATGCCTTTGCCCGCGCACTGCAAGCGGCACCCGATTGGCCCGCCAATGTGAGCGTAGCCAAGCCGGAGGACGCGCAGTCGCAAATCAGCAACCTGTCACGCGCCTACCGTGTCAACCTGACGGTGCTGGCGCTGATTGCGCTGTTTACCGGCGCGTTTCTGGTGTTTTCGGTGCTGTCGCTGAGTGTGGCCAAGCGCGCGCAGCAGTTTGCCCTGCTCGGCGTGCTGGGTCTGTGCGGACGCGACCGGCTGGCGCTGGTGCTGTGGGAATCCCTGGCGCTGGGCGTGGTGGGCAGCGTGGCCGGCCTGGCGTTGGGCACGGCGCTGGCGGCGTTGGCGCTGCGGCTGCTCGGCGGCGATCTGGGCGGCGGCTTTTTCTCGGGCGCGTCGCCTACGCTGCAGTTCAGCGCCAGCGCCGCGCTGCTCTATGGCGCTTTGGGTGTGGCGGCGGCCATGGTCGGCGGCTGGTGGCCGGCGCGCGCGGCGCAACGGTTGCCACCGGCGCAAACGCTCAAAGGCCTGGGCAGTCTGATTGCACCCAACAAGGGCCACTGGGTCAGTCTTATTTTGATAGCTTCTGGCGCAGTACTGACAAGCGCTCCACCTGTTTTTGGCATCCCATTGGCGGCGTACTTTTCGGTTGGCCTGCTGCTGGTGGGCGGCATCACCGCGCTGCCCTGGTTGATCGGCTTGCTGTTGGGGTGGCTCAGTCCCCGCTTGGCGCGCCAGACGCTGCCGCTGCTGGCGGTGGAGCGCGCGCGCCGCCAGCGCGACACCGCCGCAGTGGCCGTCAGCGGCGTGGTCGCGTCCCTCAGCTTGGCGGTGGCGCTGACAGTGATGGTGGCAAGCTTTCGCGATTCGGTCACCCAGTGGCTCGACCGCGTGCTGCCCGCTGACCTGTACGTGCGCAGCAGCGGCAACCTGGGCACGGCCGACACGGTGTACTTCAGCCCCGACTTCATCGCCGCTGCTGGCCAGTTGCCCGGCGTTAAAAAGCTCCAGGCGCAGCGCCAGATGCCGCTGCTGCTGCAGCCCAGCCTGCCCGCTGTGGCGCTGCTGGCCAAAGACCTGAGCGAGCCGGCGCGCAGCCTGCCGCTGAAAGACCCGCCGCTACCAGTGCCGCCTGGGCAGATTGGCGTCTACGTGAGCGAGGCAGTGGTCGACCTGCACGGCGCGCAGTTGGGCCAGAGCTTCCCTTTGCTTTCAAAGGCTTTCAGACCTCTAGCCCAGACGGGGCAAGCGCAGAAAGCTACGTTTTATGTAGCTGGCGTGTGGCGGGATTACTCACGCCAGACCGGGGCGATTGCCATCGACCAGGCTGACTTCAAACGCCTGACCGGTGACGAGCGCGCCAACGACCTGGCGCTGTGGCTGGATGAACCTACACAAGCGCCGCAGGTGCAGCAAGCGCTGCTGACGCTGGCCACAGGCAAGCCGACTGCGCCCGCGCCAGGCGCAGACCATGGCGGCGTACCCGACAGCGGCGACCTGCTTGAATTTGGCACCGCTGCGCAAATCCGCGCCGTGTCACTGAAGATTTTTGACCGCAGCTTTGCGGTCACCTATTGGCTACAGGCGGTGGCGATTGCCATTGGCCTCTTTGGCGTGGCGGCCAGCTTCAGTGCGCAGGTGCTCTCAAGGCGCAAAGAGTTTGGTCTGCTAGCCCACCTGGGGCTCACGCGCCGACAGATTCTTGGCGTGGTGGCGCTCGAAGGCGCGGCCTGGACAACGTTGGGCGCGATTGCCGGACTGGGGCTGGGGTTGGTGGTGTCGGCGGTGCTGGTGCACGTGGTCAACCCGCAGAGCTTTCACTGGAGCATGGACCTGATGCTGCCGTGGCTGAAACTGCTGGCACTGTGCCTGGCGGTGGTGGCCGCAGGCACGCTCACCGCCTGGCTGGCCGGGCGTGCGGCTGCGGGCAAAGACGCCGTGCTGGCGGTCAAGGAAGACTGGTAGCTGCAACCCACGCTGGATCAGGCTGCCAGCGCTGCAACCAGCCCGGAAAATCCGCCGCCGGCATGGGCCGCGCGATGCCATAGCCCTGCGCCTGCTCGCAGCCCATCTGCAACAAACGCGTGCCCTGCGCAATGGTTTCCATGCCCTCGGCGATCACCGAGCGCTTGAACGCCCGCGCCAGGCTGATCACACCGTCCAGAATCGCCAGGTCATCGGCATCAAGCAGCATGTCGTGCACAAAACTCTGGTCGATCTTGATGGTACGCACCGGCAAATGCTTCAGGTACGTCAGCGACGAGTAACCGGTGCCAAAGTCATCCAGCGCAAAACCGACGCCCAGCGCGGTGCAGGCTTGCATGACCTTGGCCGTACGTTCAATGTCTTGCAGCGCACTGGTTTCGAGCACCTCGATTTCCAGCTGCGACGGTGCCACCAACGGGTTCTGTGCCAACACCTGCGCCAGCTTGGCGACAAAATCATCTTGTTGCAGCTGGCGTGCGCCCACATTGACGCTGACCTGCACATCAAGCCCGACGCTGTGCCACTGCGAAATCTGCTGCACCGCCGCTTGAATGACCCAGTCGCCCAGCGCAACCGACAACGGCTGGTTCTCAATCGACGGCAAAAATTGCCCTGGCTGCAGCAGCCCCTTGGTGGGGTGTTGCCAGCGGATAAGTGCTTCCACGCCAAAAACCACCCCGCTGCGCAGGTTCACCTTGGGCTGGTAATAGAGCACAAATTCATCGCGCTCGATGCCCTTGGCCACCTCTTCCAGACGCTCGTGCAAGCCACGCACGCTGCGGTCATGTGCGGCGTCAAAGGTGTGATAGCGGTTCTTGCCCGACAGCTTGGCCTGGTACATGGCCTGGTCGGCCTGGCGCAACAGCTGGTCGGCATCCACCGGCTCGGCCTGCGGAAAAAACGTCACGCCCAGGCTGGCTGACACGTTCAGCTCGGCGTCGCCCAGCACCATCGGCTGGCCTGCGGCTTCGAGCAAGCGATTGAGCGTACTGGCACAGTCGTTGACGTCGTTCAGGTCGGTCAGCACCGCCACAAATTCGTCACCGCCCAGACGCGCCAGCGTATCGCCTTCGCGCAGGGCATGTTTCATCTGGTCAGAGACCGCCACCAACAGCCGGTCACCGGCGTCGTGGCCAAAAGCGTCGTTGACCTGTTTGAAACCGTCGAGGTCGAGGTACACCACCGCGAGCAACTGTCCGCGCCGCGTCGCCTGCGCCATGGTCTGGTGCAGACGGTCGTGCAACATCACCCGGTTGGGTAGATCGGTCAGCGCGTCAAAGTGCGCAATGTGCTCCAACTGCTGCTGATGCATCTTGATGGCGGTGATGTCAAAGAACAACGCCACGTAGTGCGACGCAGTGCCATGTTCGTCACGCACCACTGTCACCGTCAGCATTTCGGCGTAGACCTCGCCGTTCTTGCGCTTATTCCACAACTCACCTTGCCAATGGCCCTGGCGCTGCAGCTCGGCGAACATCGTGGTGTAAAACGCAGCGTCTTGCCGTGCGGAGTTAAGCAGCCGCGGGTTACGCCCGATAACTTCGGCGCGACTGTAGCCGGTAATGACGGTAAAGGCGTGGTTCACCTCGATGATATTGCCAAACATGTCGGTGATGAAAATGCCTTCGCGCGCAGACTCGAAAACACTGGCGGCCAAGCGCAACTGATCTTGCGTATGGCGTCGCTCGGTCACATCCTCGTACAAGCCAAGAACGCCGAAGACTTCACCCTGGGCGTCGCGCAGCGGCACCTTGGAGGTGCGCAACCATTGCACGCCACCTTTGCCGTCGGGTTGCTGTTCCTCGTAGCCAAGCTTGGGCTGGTTGCTGCTCATGACAAGCTGGTCAATGCTTTGCAATTCGTCAGCCGATTCGCGCCAAGTCATTGCCGCGTCGTCCTTGCCGGCCACATCGTCAACATTGGTAAATCCTGCGTCCTGCGCAAAACTCGGGTTGCAGCCCAGATAGCGTGAATGGCGGTCTTTCCAGAAAATCCGGATCGGGATGTTGTCAATCACCC
>PFKL01000052.1 GCA_002784245.1 Comamonadaceae bacterium CG_4_10_14_3_um_filter_60_75 | reverse complement strand
CCAAAATGTTCACGCCTTCAACCATGCGTGCGCGGGCTTCGCCGCCAAATACTACGTCTTTTGCTGCCATGATAATGACTCCAGAATATTTAAGTGAAATTGGCTTCTAGCCCTTGTCAATCAAGCGCTAGCAGCTATAAATTCGATATAGATTGCTTATTTTTCCACCACAGCAAACAAATCGTCCTCTTTCATCACGAGGAGTTCGTCGCCGTCAACCTTGACGGTCTGGCCGCTGTACTTGCCGAACAACACGCGGTCGCCCACTTTGACGCTCATCGCGCCGAGTTCGCCCTTGTCATTTTTTTTGCCAGGGCCGACAGCCAGCACTTCGCCTTGGTCAGGCTTTTCAGCGGCGCTGTCAGGAATGACGATGCCAGAGGCGGTGCGGGTTTCGTTTTCGACGCGTTTGACAATCACGCGGTCGTGCAGGGGGCGAAGTTTCATAGTGACTCCTAAAGGGTTTGAAACAAGGGATTTAACAAAACAGACCGCGCACAAGGAGTGTGCAGTCTCGTAACTTGCAGAACGAATGCAAACAACCTTGGTTGTTAGCACTCCATTCCAACGAGTGCTAATGATAAGGGCATTTGGCCGTATTTCAAGCCCTGACCGGACAATTGCTTAACTTTTGGTGTTGTCGAGGTCGCTGATGATCTTCGGGTCCAGTTCAGGGTCCTGGCGCAGCGCAAGCCCCACCTCATGATTGAATCGGCGCAGCCATTGGGTCCAATTTGGTTGATGTTGAGTGAAAACTGACCGCATCCGGTAAAGTATTTCACCGTTGTTTACCCGTTGAGCCAACTACAGTAAGCGACCACGCTCCCGTTACCGTGAACCCTGATGAACTTTGGGGTCATGCCTTGATGCGTTCCATCAACCCTTTGAAAATCGAAACCAATGTCACCAAAACCAACCCCCAGAACCATTGAACTTGCCTTGCAGGGCGGCGGTGCGCATGGTGCCCTTACCTGGGGTGTGCTTGATCGTCTGCTTGAAGAGCCGTTACTGAAGATTGAAGGCGTCAGCGGCACCAGCGCCGGTGCCATGAATGCCGTCGTGCTCGCCGATGGCCTGGAAGCCGGTGGCGCCGAAGGCGCACGCGGTGCGCTTGAGCTGTTCTGGAAGAAAGTTAGCGCGGGTGCCGTCAGCAGCCCGATCCAGCGCGATCTGTGGTCCCGCATCCACGGCGATTGGGGGTTGGAAAACTCACCCGGCTATCTTTTCTTTGATCACCTCAGCCGGGTGTTTTCGCCCTACGAGCTCAATCCGCTCAACCTCAACCCGCTGCGCGATCTGGTGGCCGACCTCGTTGACTTCGACCGCGTCAACCGCTGCACGGCGATCAAGGTCTTCGTCACCGCAACCAATGTCCGCACCGGCCGCCCCAAGGTTTTTCGCCAGCCCGAGCTCAGCGTCGACGCGGTCATGGCCTCGGCCGCGCTGCCACTCATGTTCCAGGCGGTGGAGATCGATGGCGAAGCCTACTGGGACGGTGGTTTCATGGGCAATCCCGCCCTTTTTCCGCTGGTGGATGAGTGCGATGCGCGCGACCTGGTGCTGGTTCAGATCAACCCGTTCGAGCGGCCCGATGTGCCCCGCAGCGCGCGCGACATCATCAACCGCCTGAACGAAATCACCTTCAACGCCAGTTTGCTCAAAGAGTTGCGCGCCATCATGCTGCTGCGCTACCTGATCGACGCCGAAGGCCTGGAGCAGGAGCGTTACCGCGACATGCGCCTGCACACCATCCATGGTGACGATGCGCTGCTCGGACTCAAGCCATCGAGCAAGCTCAATGCCGAATGGGCTTACCTGTGCCATTTACGTGACCAGGGGCGCCAGCGTGCCGACTATTGGCTGCAGCAACACTGGGGCGACCTTGGCAAACGCTCCACTTTTGACCTGGATTGGCTGCTGCAAGACAGCATCAAGCCGGTCGGCAGCCCCAAGGAGAAGCGTCCTTGACTGGCCTGCTCGGTGTTCTGCTCGCGCTCGGACTGCTGATCTGGCTAGCGTATCGCGGCGTCAGCGTGCTGCTGCTGGGGCCTGTGATGGCGCTGCTGGCGGCGGCCTTTGCTGCCGATACGCCACTGATGGCCACCTACACCCAGCTCTTCATGCAGGCGGCGGGCAGCTTTATCGTGCAGTATTTCCCGCTGTTTCTGCTGGGCGCCATTTTTGGCAAACTGATGGACGACAGCGGCGCGGCCGAGGCCATTGCGCAAGGAATTGTGGCCAAGCTTGGCGCCGCGCGGGCCATTCTGGCAGTGGTGCTCGCCTGCGCCGTGCTCACCTATGGCGGGGTGTCGCTGTTTGTCGTCGCCTTTGCCGTTTACCCCATCGGTGCGGCGCTATTTCGCCAGTCCGACATCCCCAAGCGGCTGCTGCCGGCCACCATTGCGCTGGGTGCCTTCACCTTCACAATGACGGCCTTGCCGGGTACGCCGGCCATCCAGAACGCCATTCCGATGCCTTATTTCGGCACCACGCCCTTTGCCGCGCCCGTGCTGGGCATGCTTGCCGCCCTGGTGATGTTCGGCCTGGGTCAGGGGTGGCTGATGCGCCAGGCAGTTCGTGCCAAAGCGGCGGCTGAGGGATATGGCGATCACGATGACGCGCCCGACGAGGCGGCGCGCCAGTTGCCCCCCGTTGCCGTGGCCATGGCGCCGGTGGTACTGGTGATTGTGCTCAACTACGCCTTCAGCAGCTTGCTGTTTCCCGCGCTGGATACCCGCTATCTGGCGCAAGCGCTTTACGGCGCGACCTCGATCGACGCCGTGCGTGGCATCTGGGCCATCATCGGTTCGCTGACCCTGGCTTGCCTGCTGCTGCTGGCGCTGTGCTGGCAGCGCCTGGCCAACATTCGGCGCAGTCTGGACGACGGCGCCAATGCCTCGGTGCTGCCCATCTTCAACACCGCAAGCCTGGTTGGTTTTGGTGCCGTCATTGCCACGCTGCCCGCTTTTGAACTGATCAAGAGCTTCGTGGACGGGCTCGGTGCTGGCAACCCGCTGGTTTCACTGGCGCTGTCGGTCAATCTGTTGGCTGGGGTCACGGGCTCTGCATCCGGCGGCATGAGCATCGCGCTGCAAACGCTGGGGGCCGAGTACCTGGCACTGGCCCATACGGCGGGCATTGCGCCAGACCTGCTGCACCGGGTCACAACCGTGGCCACCGGCGGGCTTGACAGCCTGCCTCACAATGGCGCGGTGGTCACCCTGCTGAGCATCTGCGGCCTGAGCCACCGCCAAGCCTACAAAGACATTTTTATGGTTGCAGTGTTGTTCCCGATCCTGGCGCTGGTTCTGTTGGTCATATTGGGCTCGCTATTTGGGTCGTTTTAAGTCGAAATCATGTCCAACGAATCATTGCAAATCGATCTTCCCCATGCACTTGCCGCTGATGCGGTGATGCGCCGCCTGCATGCCCAATCGCATGGCCTGTCTTCGGGTGAGGTTGAGCGCCGCCTGGGCGTTGTTGGTCCCAACCGTTTGCCAACGCCACCAAAAGACGGGCCACTCAAGCGGTTTTTCAAACATTTCCATGACGTCCTCATTTACATCCTGATCGCTGCTGCGTGCATCACGGCGTTGCTGGGGCACTTGATCGATACCGGCGTCATCTTTGGGGTGGTCTTGATCAATGCCGTTATTGGCTTCATCCAGGAGGGCAAAGCCGAACAGGCGCTCGAAGGCATCCGCAACATGCTGTCGGCACATGCCCATGTGCGACGCGACGGGCAATGGGCCCAAGTTGACGCCGACAGACTGGTGCCAGGCGACGTGGTGCGCCTGCGCTCGGGCGACCGTGTGCCCGCTGATTTGCGCTTGATAGAGGCGACCAGCTTGCGGATTGAGGAATCAGCACTCACTGGCGAATCCGTTCCAGCGGACAAGAATACCGACCCGGTTGAAGTCAACGCTGGCCTTGGCGACCGCTTCGGCATGGCTTACTCTGGCACCATTGTTGCCGCGGGTCGCGGCATTGGCGTGATCACCGCCACCGGCGCGAGAACCGAACTGGGCCGGATCAACCGCTTGATCGCCGAGGTGCAAACTTTGCAGACACCGTTGACGCAGCAGATGGCACATTTCAGCAAGATGCTGTCGTTGGTCATCATCTCGCTCGCCGTCCTGATGGTGGCCACCGGCATGATGCTGCACGAGTTTGCGCTCGGTGAGGTATTTCTGGCCGCCATTGGCTTTGCTGTTGCTGCCATTCCTGAAGGTCTGCCCGCGATCCTGACCATCACGTTGGCGCTCGGTGTGCAGCGCATGGCCCGGCGCAATGCGATCACGCGCAAGCTTACCGCCGTTGAGACCCTGGGCTCGGTCACCGTTATCTGTTCGGACAAGACCGGCACGCTGACAAAAAACGAAATGACCGTACGCCACGTCGTCACCCGGGGCGGCTCTTACGAAGTCAGCGGTACCGGCTACGGGCCCGAAGGCGACATTACGCTTGCTGGCGCACTGATTCGCCTTGACCAGCACGCGCAGCTGCACGCTGTGATTGAGGTCGCTGCCGTAGCCAATGACACCGAAGTCGCCAAAAAAGACGGCCAGTGGAAGGTTACCGGCGAACCCACCGAGGGGGCGTTGCGCACGCTCGCACACAAGGCAGGTTTTGACGCCAATGGGCATGAACGCCACGCCAGCATCCCGTTTGAGTCAAGCAACAAGTTCATGGCCACGCTGAACACACGACCAGGCGGAGTGCGGCGGATTCTGCTCAAGGGTGCCCCTGATCGACTGCTCGAGCGTTGCGAGCAGGAGCTGGGGAGCGACGGCACGCCCGAAGCAATCGACCGCGCTTTCTGGGAAAAGCAGATTGACCAACTCAGCGCTGAAGGCCTGCGCATACTGGCTGCCGCTGCCCGCGATGTCCCTGACAGCAAGGGTGAACTCGCCCTGGAAGACCTTGCGCAGGACATGATTTTCCTTGGCCTGATGGGCATCATCGACCCGCCGCGTCCAGAGGCGATCGATGCGATCAAATCCTGCCGTCAGGCGGGTATTCGCGTGAAGATGATCACTGGCGACCATGCCGGCACCGCGCGCGCGATTGGCATCGAAATGGGCCTGGGCAAGGCCGACACCCTGAAGGTCATCTCTGGTGCTGAAATTGAAGCTGCCTCGGACGAACAACTGCAGCAGATCGCGCAGGATTGCGACATCTTCGCCCGCACCAGCCCCGAGCACAAGCTGCGCCTGGTGACTGCGCTGCAGGCGCGCGGTGAGGTTGTGGCGATGACCGGTGACGGTGTGAATGATGCGCCAGCGCTCAAGCGTGCAGATGTTGGCATCGCGATGGGTATCAAAGGCACTGAGGCGACCAAGGAAGCCGCAGAAATTGTGCTTGCCGATGATAATTTTTCCTCGATTGCACGTGCGGTCGAAGAAGGCAGAACGATTTATGACAATTTGAAGAAAGCCATCATCTTCATCCTGCCAACCAACGGTGCGCAGGGATTGGTGATGCTGATTGCCGTGGTGTTCGGTCTCACGCTGCCGCTGACACCGGTGCAGATTTTGTGGGTGAACATGGTGGTGGCGGTCACGCTGGCATTGGCACTGGCCTTCGAGTCGGCAGAGCCGGGGGTCATGCAGCGCCCACCGCGTAAGGCCGGCGCGCCCATCATGGGCAGTTTGTTGCTATGGCGCGTCGCCACCGTGTCACTGTTGATCGGTGGCGCCACCCTTGCGGTGTTTGAGCTTGAATTGATGAGGGGCATGTCGCTGGACGTGGCGCGGTCGATGGCCGTGAACACGTTGGTCATCGGCCAGGCTTTTTACCTCTTTAACGCCCGTTTCCTGACCGAGTCGAGCCTGCGCCCGAAGCTGCTGTTTACCAATCCTGCAGCGCTCATCGCGGTGGCTGTATTGTTTCTGCTGCAGTTAGGCTTGGTCTACCTGCCGTTCATGAACACCTGGTTTGGTTCGGCGCCACTTGCGTTGCGCCACTGGCTGGTGCCGCTGGGTATCGGTGTTGTTGTGTTCCTGCTCATTGAAGGGCAAAAGGCGTGGGGGCGTCGGCTAAGATGATGTGCTCGACCTGTCCATCAATCCTGGTTTCGGGTGGCTATGAAAAAAGCAATGGTTAGTCGCGGCGTCCTGTTTGCCTTGCTTTGGTGGGTTCTGACCGAAGGGCGTAACGACGGCTGGCCTCTTGGTGTGGTGGCGGTGTGTGTAGCCACCTGGGTCAGTCTCAAACTGATGCCGCCCGCTAATCATTTGATCCGTATCGAGGGGATTTTCAAGTTTCTGGGCTTCTTTCTCTGGCATTCGATTCGCGGTGGCATCCAGGTAGCGGGGATGGCCTTGCGCGGTCGCAGCGCCTTGCAGCCGGGGCTGATCGCACTTTCGGTCGCCTTGCCACCCGGTGGGCCGCGTATTCTGCTGGCCAATACGCTGGGCTTGATGCCGGGCACGCTCGGTGTTGAATTCTCAGGCACTGCGTTGCAACTGCACGTGCTCGACGAACGTCTGCCGATCGTCGCTGAAACGCAGGCCTTGCAAGCCGTGATCGCCCGCCTTTTCGGGGTGTCCTTATGACGATGCTGGCACTGGCCATTGCCTTTTTTCTGCTCGGCAATCTGGTGGTGGCGATGATCGCTGCAGCACGTGGCCCGACGCCCGCTGACCGCATGCTGACGGCGATGCTGTTCGGCACCACCGGCACCGCCGTGCTGGTGCTGCTGGCTGCCGCCGGGGGTGGCGCGGCGCTGGTGGATGTGGCGCTGGTGCTGGCCCTGCTGGCCGCCATTGGCGGTATCGCCTTCGCCAAACGCGCGTGGCATGCGCAGGAGAATGACGATGATTGAAGCGTTGAGCATGGCGCTGCTGGGTATCGGCGCCTTCTTCTT
>PFKL01000192.1 GCA_002784245.1 Comamonadaceae bacterium CG_4_10_14_3_um_filter_60_75 | reverse complement strand
ATTGATGAAAAGGCCGACGTGATTCTGGTGTCGCAAATCGTGACGCAAAAAAACATTCACCTGGACAACCTGACCAAACTGGCCGACCTGCTGGAAGCCGAGGGCCTGCGTGACCAGATCATCCTGGTGGTGGGCGGCCCGCGCATCAGCCACGAGCTGGCCAAAGAGCTGGGTTATGACGCCGGTTTTGGCACCAAGTCGTATGCGGAGGATGTCGCGTCGTTTGCGATTCATGAGTGGTGCAAGAGGCATTGAGGCTGGCGGTTTGGTGGTGGACATCTTTTCCAGCTTGGTTGGTTTGCCCCGCGCGGCAACCGGCAGGGGCGGCCACCTCATGCTGGAGTTCCAGAAATCGGTGGCCACCCCTGCCGGTTACCACGCGAGTTTGTTGGCGTGCGAAAGTTGATGAAGATGAAGTCAAATGCAAACACCGACTGAAGCAAAAACAGCACCAGGCCTGCGGTTTTGGTTTTCCAGCCACCAGCGCCAGCGACGTGGCTGGCTTTGGCGGCTGACGATTTGTGGTACTCCACCATGAGGAAGCCGCCAAAGACTGCCGCGGCGCGGGTTAAACGTGAAGTAAACGAGGCACACGAAGCAAACAAGGCATTTGAAGCACACAAAGCATGTGAAATGATCAACACCATTTCCTAAAACAAAGGACACACCATGCAAAACATCACCAGCCTGATCCGCCTGCGCATCAGCGCCCACGACGCCCACTACGCCGGCGGCCTGGTCGACGGCGCACGCATGCTCAACCTGTTTGGCGACGTGGCCACCGAGCTCTTGATCCGCAGCGACGGCGACGAGGGCCTGTTTGTGGCCTACGACAGCATCGAGTTTCTGGCCCCGGTGCACGCCGGGGACTACATCGAAGCCACAGGAAGCATCGTTGCCATGGGCAACACCTCTCGCAAAATGACGTTTGAAGCACGCAAGGTCATCGTGCCCGCAGGACTTGCGAACCAACCGAGCGCTGCTGACGTATTGGCCGAGCCTCTCGTGGTCTGCCGCGCCAGTGGCACCTGCGTGGTGCCCGCCAGTTGCCAAAGAAACAAGGCTCCAGCCCAAAAGAATTAAGGGCAAGCTGCTATGAACAAACTCATCATCACCGCGGCACTGACCGGCGCTGAAGTCACCCGCGCACAGCAACCGGCGCTGCCGATCACGCCCGAAGAAATCGGCATCGCCGCCGCCGAATGCGCCGCCGCGGGTGCCGCCATCGTGCACGTGCACGCGCGCTTGCCCGATGGCACACCGACGCAAGACAAAGAGGTCTATCGCCAGATCATCACCGAGGTAAAAAAACGCTGCGACGTGATCGTGCAGGTCTCTACCGGCGGCGCGGTCGGCATGACGGCGACCGAGCGCCTGGCGCCGGTGACGCTGAAGCCCGAAATGGCCACTCTGTCGATGGGCACGGTCAACTTTGGTGGCGACGTGTTCATGAACCACCCCGCCGACATGGAAACCTTTGCCCAGGGCATGCGCGCCCACGGCGTGAAGCCCGAGCTGGAAATCTTCGATACCGGCATGCTCACCACGGCCAACCGTTGGCTCAAAAAAGGCCTGCTGGACAGCCCGGCGCACTTTGACTTGGTGCTGGGCATTCCCGGCGGCATGGCCGGTACACCCGAAGCACTGATGTATTTGCGCTCGCAACTGCCGCCCGATGCGACCTGGACCGTGGCCGGCATCGGCGCGGCGCAGTTGCCGCTGGCCACCCTGGCCATCGTGCTCGGCGGCCATGTGCGCGTTGGTTTTGAAGACAACGTGTACTACCGCAAGGGCGAACTGGCCAGCAGCAACGCGCAGCTGGTGGCACGCATCGCGCGCCTGGCCCAGGAGCTTGGGCGAGACCTGGCCACGGCCGATGAGGCGCGTGTCACGTTGGGCATAAAATAGGCTTCTAGCCCTTATCAATCAAGCGTAAGAAGCTACATTAAAAGTAGCATTTAATAGCGCAGCGAAGGCGCTGCCCGCAGCACTCTCATTTTCCCTATGACCCGTATCCAAGCCAACTTGCTGCTCACGCTGGTCGCGTTGATCTCGGGATCAGCGTTTGTTTTTCAGAGCCAGGGCATGGCCCACGTTGGGCCAATGGCGTTCACCGGCGTGCGGTTTTTGCTCGGCGCCCTGGTGGTGTTGCCATTGATGCTGTGGGAATGGCGCAAGCTGCAACGCACAGGCCTTGCGCTGCAACCAATGGATGTGCTGCAGATTGCCGGTCTGGGGTCGCTTTTGTTGCTCGGCGCGGCGATGCAGCAGATTGGCATCATGAGCACCCGCGTAACCAACGCCGGGTTCTTGACAGCGTTGTACGTGCCGCTGGTGCCGGTGCTGGGCTGGCTGCTATTGCGCCATCGCCCGCACTGGTCGGCCTGGCCGGCGGCGCTGGCTTGTGTGGTTGGCGCGTATCTGCTCTCGGGCGCGCAAGACGTGGCGATCAGCCTGGGCGACTGGTGGATCATTGGCTCGACGCTGCCGTGGGCGGTGCATGTGATGTTGATCGGGCGGGTCGCCGACCGCATGGCGGCGCCGTTTTTGGTGGCGGGTGGGCAGTTTGCCGTGTGTGGTTTGGTAGCGCTTGGCTGGGGCTTGCTCTTTGAGCCGCTGAGCTGGACTGACTTGCAAGCCGCCGCCCTGCCGATTGCTTACACCGGTATCCTGTCGGTAGGCGTGGCGTTTACCGCGCAGGTGGTGGCGCAGCGCTACGCCTACGCGACCGATGCCGCCATGCTCTTGTCGTCCGAGGCCGTCTTTGCCGCTGCCTTTGGCTACGTTCTGATGGATGACCGCCTCAACGCGGTGGGGCTGATGGGTTGTGCGCTGATTTTCATCAGCATGCTGGGTGTGCAGCTGCTGCCGCTCTTGCAGAACCGGCACCTCTGAGGCGATTCAAGCACGCATCAGCGTGCTCTTTCCAAACAGGCTCTCCACCAGATCGACCGCCAGTTCGGCCGTCTTGTTGCGCACGTCCAGCGCCGGGTTGAGTTCGACGATGTCCAGCGACGCCATGCGGCCGGTGTCGGCAATCATTTCCATGCACAGCTGCGCTTCGCGGTAGGTGGGGCCGCCGCGCACTGTGGTGCCCACGCCGGGCGCAATGTCGGGGTCCAAAAAGTCCACATCCAGGCTGACATGCAAATGCGTGTTGGCATCGACCAGCGCCAGCGCCAGTTCCATCGCGTGGCGCATGCCCATCTCGTCAATAAAACGCATGTCAAACACTTCGATGCCCATGTCGTGCACCAGACGCTTTTCACCGGCGTCGACGCTGCGAATGCCAATCTGGCGAATGTCTTTGGCGTTGAGCGCGGGCACATGGCCGCCGATGTGGGTCAACTCTTGCGGCCCTTGCCCGCACAGACACGCCACCGGCATGCCGTGAATGTTGCCGCTGGGCGTCATGGTGGCGGTGTTGAAATCGGCGTGCGCGTCAAACCACAGCACGCGCAGTTTTTTGCGCTGTTCGCGGCAATGCCGCGCCACCGCGCTGATCGAACCAATGGCCAGGCAGTGGTCACCGCCGAGCATGATCGGCAAGCGCCCAGCTGCGAGCTCGGCGTAGGTGGCGTCATGCAGCAGCTCGTTCCACTGCGCAACTTCGGGCAAATGCCGAAAACCGTTGACCGCCGATTGCCACGGGTTGACCGGGCCGCTGAGGTTGCCACAGTCCTTGACGTCGACGCCAAACTGCGCAATCGCCTGCGCGATGCCGGCCACGCGCAAGGCCGCCGGGCCCATGCGCGCGCCCAGGCTGCCCGCACCAATGTCGGTCGGCACCCCAATCAGGCTGACAGCTTGCGCACTCATGCGAGGATGATATCTTTGATCACACCAGGCGCCGTGCGGGCGGGTTGGGACTCAGGCTGCAACAGCACAAACAGGTCTTTGGGGTTGACCAGCTCGGGAATCAGGTTCACCGGCTGGCCCAGGCCAAGTTCTTTGGCCAGGTCACGCATCAGGCGCAGCACCGAATAGTCTTGCAGCGCAAAGCCGACCGAGTCAAACAGCGTGATCTGTTTTGCATCAGCCCGGCCAGCGGCCTGACCGGCGAGCACTTGCCACAGCTCGGTCACTGCAAAGTCAGCCGGCAGATGCTGCAAATCGCCTTCGATACGGGTCTGCGGTTCGTACTCTACAAACACGGCGCTGGCGCGCAGCACGTCGGGATGCAGCTCGGTCTTGCCGGGGCAGTCGCCGCCGACGCCGTTGATGTGCATGCCGGGCTCGAGCATGTCAGGGGTGAGTACGGTGGCGTTGGTTTTGTCGGCAGTCACGGTGGTGACGATGTCGGCACCGCGCACGGCCTCGGTCACGCTGGAACACAGGCGCAGTCGCAGCGTGGTGTGGCCCAGGTTGGTGATCAGTTTTTCGGTGGCGCGCGGGTCGGTGTCATACAGGCGCAGCTCTTGCACGCCCATCAGGTAATGGAACGCCAGTGCCTGGAATTCGCTTTGTGCGCCGTTGCCGATCAGCGCCATGGTTCTGCTGTTGGGCCTTGCCAACGCCTGTGCCGCCACCACCGACATGGCGGCGGTGCGCAAGGCGGTGCTCAGCGTCAACTCGCTCAAAAATTCCGGAATGCCGGTATCGACATCGGCCAGCACGCCAAACGCCATCACGCACGGCAAGCCGTTTTGGGTATTTTTGGGGTGGCCGTTGACGTATTTGAACGAATAGGTTTTGGCATCCGAAATGGGCATCAGCTCGATCACGCCGTCTTTGGAATGGTTGGCCACGCGCGCGCATTTTTCAAAATCGTTCCAGCGCAGGTAGTCGGCGCGAATGGTGTCAGCCAGGCGTTGGAAGACCGTGGGCAGCCCCAGGGTGTGAACGGCGGTGGCCACGTCCTGGACGCTGAAAAACTGGGTGGTGACGGGGTGTGGCAGTTTCATGATGAGAGTCTCCTTGGAATAAGAAGTAGTGTCCCAAAGCACGGCAACAATGTAAATTGACAGTTTTGTATTTATAAAGGCAACTATCTAGCAAAATGTTAGCAATAAATACTGTTTTGGCATTTTTATTCGGGGCCATGTGTTTTGACGAGTCCAAGCTTCACTGCAAACCCGGCACGGCGACTGGGCTAGCCATGAATTCCCGCTGCCAGCGCGCCAGCGACCATACCGAATCAGCCGGGCGCTGCGCTTTGCGGAGGTCAAGGAGGAGGCCGAAGGCCGGGGGACACGTAGCAAAGCACATCGCCCGGCTGATTCATCAATCACCGCGATGACGCCCTCGACCCAAGCTCTTGCGCCTGACTTTGAATCTCACCCGGCCCCGCCCAGACACCATTCGTCAGCACTATAGTGGTGGCTTCTTTCCTTTTGACCCACGAACACACAACCATGCGCATCTGGCAACAACCCCTCTCCCTGGACATCCTCACCCGCAGCAGTTTGGATACGGCCGTCAGCCATCTGGGCATCGAATTTGTTGCCGTCGGCGACGACTTCATCAGCGCGCGCGTGCCAGTGGACGCGCGCACGCGCCAGCCGTTTGGCTTGCTGCACGGCGGGGTGAGCGTGGTGCTGGCTGAAACGCTGGGCTCGATCGGTGCCAACTTTGCCTGCCCCGCGGGGTACATGGCCGTCGGCCTGGACATCAACGCCAACCACTTGCGCGGCGTCAAAAGCGGCTGGGTGACTGGCACCGCGCGGCCGGTGCATCTGGGTCGCACCACACAGGTCTGGCAAATCGACATGGTCAATGACGCGGGCGAGCCCAGCTGTGTGTCGCGCATCACGATGGCCATTTTGGCGCCCAGGTAGTGATGTAGAAAATGGGCCTCCAGCCCTTTCAGAATATGCGGCAAAAGCTCTTTATTTGAGAGCAAATAGGCAATTTTTCAGCAACCAATACGGGTTTTCCCCAGCAGGCCGGGGCACATAATGGCCCACGACAGACCCGAGTTGTACCAGCTCGGGCATTGTCCGGTCCAACTTTCTGGAGTGCCCATGTTTCCTGAATACCGCGCGCTTATCACCGAGCTCAAGTCCACCGACGCCCACTTTGTCAGCCTGTACCAACAGCACAACGCGCTGGACCAGCGGGTCAAGCGCATGGTGTCGCGCACCGACCCCAGTACGCCCGAAGAAATCGAGAAGCTCAAAAAAGAAAAACTGCGCCTCAAAGACGAGATATACACGATCCTGAAAAAAGCCGCGCAAGGCTGAGCGGATCGCAACGGCAAGGGGCCGTCAATCGGTGGCCTTGGCCAGGCGCTCGCTGCGCCAATAGACATCGTCACCGATGCTGCCGTCGCTGCGGTGACGGTTAAGCACACGCGCCAGCACAAACAGCAGGTCCGACAGACGGTTCAAATACTGCCGTGGCGTGCTGCGCAGTGCGTCTTGCGCCTGAAGCGCCACCACCGCGCGCTCGGCGCGGCGCGCCACGGTACGGCACACATGCGCCAGCGACGCGGCGCGCGTGCCAGCTGGCAAGATAAATTCCTGCAACGCGGGCAGCTGGCCGTTGTACACCGCCAGCGCGTTGTCGAGCGCCAGCACAGCTTCGGGCTTGAGCAGCTCAAAACCAGGAATCGACAGTTCGCCACCCAGATTGAACAACTCGTGCTGAACCTGCACCAGCAGCTGGCGCACTGGTTTGGGCATGTCTTCGCACAACAGCACGCCGATGTTGGAGTTGAGCTCGTCGACGTCGCCCATGGCATGCACACGCAGGCTGTTTTTCGACACGCGCGTGTTGTCACCCAGGCCGGTGGTGCCGTCGTCACCGGTGCGGGTGGCGATTTGTGTCAGTCTCTTGCCCATTGTTGGTCTCCTGTCGTGGCTATTGATAAGGGATTATCGGGGCTTGATAATGGCCCGATCAGGCGCATGTGCATGTTGGTTTGGCAGCTTGCCTGAGAGGAGGTCTGTATGTTGCACGTACGTCCACCGGCTGTTGCCGGCAGTTTTTATCCGCAACCTGCGGCTGTGTTGGCGCGCGATGTCCAAAACCTGCTAGCCGGCACCACCGCCAAAAGCCAAGGTGCGCCGGTTGCTGTTCCCAAAGCCATCATCGTGCCGCACGCCGGTTACATCTATTCGGGCAGCACCGCCGCGCTGGCCTATGCGCGGCTGACCACGGCGCGCAGCCGCATTCGCCGCGTGATCCTGCTCGGACCTGTGCACCGGGTGGCAGTGCGCGGTCTGGCGCTGCCCGGGGTCGATGCCTTTGACACGCCGCTGGGACGTATTCCCATCGACCAGGTCGGTGTGGCCGCCATTACCAGCCTGCCGCAAGTGGTGGTGAGCGTCGCCGCCCATGCGCAGGAACATTCGCTGGAAGTGCAGCTGCCGTTTTTGCAAACCGTGCTGGACAACTTCACGCTGGTGCCGCTGGCCGTGGGCGATGCGACACCTGCGCAAGTGGCGCAGGTGCTCGACGCGCTGTGGGGCGGTGAGGAAACGCTGCTCGTCATCAGCTCGGATCTGTCGCACTTCCTGCCCTACGCCACCGCCGTGGCAGTTGACCGGGAAACGGTGCAGGCGATGCTGAACCGCGACAGCACGGTGTCGCACAGCCAGGCATGCGGCGGCACGCCGGTCAACGGCCTGCTGCTGGCCGCGCGGCAGCACCAGCTGCACCCTGAACTGCTCGGGCTGTGCAATTCGGGCGATACG
>PFKL01000167.1:1735-2908 GCA_002784245.1 Comamonadaceae bacterium CG_4_10_14_3_um_filter_60_75 | reverse complement strand
CTTCGCTCCGATGAAGAGCAGTCCATCTGTTTTTCCAGCATTGAGACCCATCGCAATGACTTGTCGTGAGGTCGGGTTGTAGGTTGCAACCCCTGTGACGGTTGTTCCATTGCCGAGAGCGCAGGAGTTACCGGTAAACGTCAATTGCAGGTTGACAACATTTTTGCCAGAAGGTCGCGGCGTGGCCGTGCCAGTGGTCATGCAGCTCAAATTGCCAGAAACATAGCTGCTTGAGACATTCCCGTTGGTGTCAATAACCACTGTCGAGGCCTGCGGCGCAATGGCTCCTGTTACGGCCAAACCGGTGTAAGTGCCTGCGAAACTGGTGATCGACGCGGGTTGGTCATAACCAGCGTCGTATGTTCCACTAAATTGGGTACCGTCAGAAACAGAGATGCTGATATTGGCTTTGGATGTAACCGAACCAGTATATGTGCCGTTGCCCGCGAGATGGGTAACAAAGTTGAAACCTGTCCCGGAACCGGAAAGCGTAGACCCACTGACCGTGCTGTTACCGTACAGTGCACCAACCACACTGGTGCTGGTGCCGTACAGCCCCCACGTTTCACCATTTTCAAGAACGGCCAGATTCACTGCCGTGCCATTGGCAGTCGTCCCCACCCAGAAACCTTCAGCTGACTGAGATACAGCGTTAACCGCTGGACCATCACCGCCTCCCCCACCGCATGCGCTCAAAATTATTGCTGCAGTCAATGATGTCAATCATTTCATTTGTAATTCCCTTTTCATGGTTGTGCCACGGCGACATGCCGTCGCTCGTGCATCTTATATCAAATTAGTCTTATGTGGACTATTCCATATCAGGGTAGAGCATCGGCAGCGTGCCGACCTCAATCTATCACCCCAGCTACAAGTCGCTTCGCGCTGCCATGATTGCAGCGCGCAAAACAGCTGGGCTGACGCAAGTCCAAATGGCTGAGAAATTGGGTGTAGGCCAGTCTTACGTTTCAAAAATTGAACGCGGCGAGAGCTACGTCGATGTGATGACGTTTGTAGATTGGTGTCATTCCTGCGACTTGAGCCCTGGCAAATGCCTTGACCAAATCATCGAGACTTTTTGAACGCCAACTTCGTTTGAAGTTTTGTGTCATTCAGCTGTCAACAGCTACCCGCACACCGCTAAATCGCGTGGTAATCGGCAGGGGCGAACAC
>PFKL01000167.1:0-1709 GCA_002784245.1 Comamonadaceae bacterium CG_4_10_14_3_um_filter_60_75 | reverse complement strand
AATCGTTACACCCCAAACAACTGCCCCCGCGCCGCGTCGGTAATCGCCAGTACACACGGGTGGCTGATGCGCCGCTCAACCGACACAGCATAAAACTCTTCCACCAACTCAACGGTGCGGCCAATCACCGTCACGCCAAACTGGGCGCAGGTTTCTTCTTCCAGCACCGTCGGCGCCATGAACACGCCCTGCCCTTCGCGGCCAAAGGCCTTCATCAATGCGGCGTCGTCGAACTCGCCCACCACCACCGGCGCCACCTGATGCTTGGCAAACCAGCCCTCCAGTTGCTGGCGCACCGACGATGTGGCGCCAGGCACCAGCATGGGCAGGCCATCCAGACACGCCGGAAAACCGCCTTTGACGCGCGGCAACAGCCCCAAAGCGCAGAAAAAGCTCATGGCACTGCGCCCCAAGGCGTGGTTGAACGCCTTGACGCTCACCCGCTTGGGCATGGGCTCGTCGGCAATCACCAGGTCAAACCGGTGCAGCGCCAGTTGCGCCAGCAGGTCGGCGTACTTGCCCTCGCTGGCAAGCAGTTTCACTGGCTGATCGAGTTGCAAAGCGGGCTCCAGCAGCCGGTAGGCAACTGACTTGGACACCGAATCGGCCACGCCCACCCGAAAATCGAGCCGCTTTGGCTGCCCGCGCACCTGGCGCAGCGTACTCTCCAGGTCTTGCCCCAGGCTAAAGATCTGGTCGGCGTAGCCCAGCGCCAGGCGGCCGTGCTCGGTGAGTTCCAGCTGGCGCCCCACCTTGCGAAACAGCTTGCGCCCAAGCCAGTCTTCAAGCAGCTTGATCTGCCCCGACAACGTTTGTGGCGTGGTGTGCAGTTGCTCGCCCGCGCGCATGATGCCGCCAGCGCGCGCTGTCACCCAAAAATAGTAAAGATGCTTGAAATTCATGGCTTTGCCCTCAGTTGACAACCTAACGCTTCGGTTTTATCGAAGTTTAATTGTTACAAATTCGAATTTACGCGAAGTGAATTGAACTTTATAGTTTGCCCCGTGTCCACTGTTTCGGACACTGACAGGAGATACCACCATGCGTTTAAGCACCAAAGGCCGTTTTGCCGTTACCGCCATGATCGACGTTGCCCTGCGCGAAAAGCTCGGGCCGGTACCGCTGTCTGACATTTCTGCGCGCCAGCAAATTTCGCTGTCGTACCTGGAGCAAATGTTCAGCCGCCTGCGCCAGCAGGGACTGGTGGCCAGCACGCGCGGCCCCGGCGGCGGCTACACACTGGGTCACCGCACCGACGCCATCACCGTGGCTGACATCATCAGCGCGGTAGAAGACGCGCCGCCCAAAGTGAAAGCGGCCGATGCGGTCAACAAAGACATGGCGCAAGACCTGTGGGACTCAATGAACGCCCGGGTGGCCGAGTTCATGCAGTCGGTCACGCTGCGCAGCCTGGTGCTGGAGCAACTGGCCAAAGGCGTCAAGATCGAGCAAAAACCCGCGCCCAACCGTGGCGTGTTCAAAAAGCCAGCACAACAAACCGTGCGTTCCACGGCACCCAACTCGGTGTTTGCATTGGGCCAGTCGTTGCTGGCGCGCGGCTAAAAAAGTGTGAAGCCCACCGATAAGCCGGATTCTGTGCACCCAGGTTGCCCTGGATGTGACTGCCATTAATCTGGGCTGTTGGTCACCCAACAGCTCGGTGCTACCTACCCGCACACTCCGGGGGCCCCATCAACGTGTGCCTATTT
>PFKL01000229.1:2888-9879 GCA_002784245.1 Comamonadaceae bacterium CG_4_10_14_3_um_filter_60_75 | reverse complement strand
CTTGTCGTGATTGAAGTCCCACAACGGCCATGAGCGGGTGTTGTGACAGCTCTCGCAGCGCACACCCAGCTTGAGCTTGTGCCGGTCTTCCTTCTTGTGGCATGAATAGCAGTCTTTGGCGGCGTCCTTGAAACGCAACGTCAGGTGGCAAGTCTTGCACGCCGCAACCAGGTGTCGACCTGTCAATGCAAACTGCGTCAGCCGGTGGTCGAATTTGTCGACTTTCCAGGTGCGGTCGGTGTGGCATGACTCGCACTTTTGACCCGATTGGCCTTCGTGCTTGTCATCTTTTTTATGACAGGCAATGCATTCAAGCGGCGTTTTGCGAAAGCTCTGCAAGTCCTTGTGACAAGCATCGCACTTCACCTTGGGCGCCGCGTGCGCGTTGCGCAGCACAAACTTGGTCTTGTCGTGGTTGAAGCGGCCTTTGGTGGTCTTCCAGTCACTCTCGCCGTGGCAATCGGCGCATTTGTCACCCAAGGTCTTGTTGTGTTTGTCGTCCTTCTGGTGGCACGCAATGCACTCCTTGGGCGCTTCCCTGAACATGGGGCTCATGTGACACGCCTTGCACTCGGCTTTGGCGTGTTTTCCCACCAGCGGGAAACGGCTCTTGTCATGGTCGAACTTGGCGGGCTCTTTCCAGCTGCGCTCGCTGTGGCAGCTTTCGCAATCCTTGCCCAGCGTACCCTTGTGCTTGTCATCCTTGGCGTGACATGAATTGCAGTCCTGTGCCAGTTTCACCTTGTACAAATGACCGGTGTGGCAAGACACGCAGGTCGCGGTGCGGTGTTTGCCGCGCAAGTCGTACTTGGTGTCAACGTCGTGATTGAAGATTGCCGGCTTCCAGGCCCTGACGTTGTGGCAGCTCTCACATTTTTCGCCATACTGGCCTTTGTGCCCCTTCGCACTGTCGTCGTTTTTCTTGTGACAGCCAATACAGGCGCGTGGCGTTTCTTTGTAATTGGTGGTTTTGTGGCAGGCGTTGCACTTCACGTCCACGTGCTTGCCCTCCAGGGCAAAGCGTGTCTTGCTGTGGTCAAAGCGGGCTTCCTTCCAGCTGTTTTCGGTATGGCAGTCGGCACACTTGTCACCCAATGAACCTTTGTGGGTGTCGTCTTTTTTGTGGCAGGCAAGGCATTGCGACGGTGCCGCGCGGAATTTTTCGCCCTCAACGTGGCATTTGACGCATTCCAGCGGCTGGTGTTTGCCCTTGAGCAGGTAGTCGGTTTGGCTATGGTCAAACTTTTTCTTGTCCAGATGCACCACGTCGGCGTCGCGGCCCTTGTGGTCGGTATGGCAGCTGTTGCAAGCCTGGGGCTTGAGCTTGCCGTGAAATCCGGTTTTGGCGCGCACGTCAGTGCCTACCGGTCTGTGACAGTCCATGCACAGCCCTGACTGGGCTTTGCGGTCGAACTTGACGTGACACTGCTTGCAGTCGTTTTCCTGCTTGATGTGCCCCTGAATCAGTGGCCCGGGCGCCAAAATTGATTCGATGCTGTCGGCCAGGGCAGATGCCGGCAGCGCACTTGCGGCATGCCACAGCAACGCGACAAAAACGCTGCGCAAGGTGGTGACGACGGTGTTGTTCCATAGCATGCGCAGGTTCACTCCATCAGTACGCGTGGACAGCAACCACGTGCACCACCGCACTGATGACCAGCAAATACACAAACGGAATGTGCGCCACGTGCCACAGGGAAAACAGGCGCTCGTAAGCCTTGAACTGTGCCACCCGTGCGACAGCATTCAAGTACTGGTCGATCAGCTTGTTGGCGTTTTTCTTGCGGGCAATATAGTCCCGCTTGTGCCAACGCTCTTGCTTGGCCAGGGTCAAAAGCACCTGGCGCAATTGCGACGCGCACTGACGGTATACCAGCCACTGGTGGATCGGCAACCAGAACACCTGGCGCAAATAGGTTAGCCAGTTGGTCTGCGCGTGTACTTCGTTTTGCTCAAATTTGGCCAAAAGTTCTTCAACTTTTGGAGCAAAAGCCAAGCGGGACCGGGCCTCGGCTTCATCGAGTCCGGCGCGCACCTGCATATCCTGCAGGGTAGCGCGTTCGGAATGCAGGCCACGGTTGACACGCGCGTACAGGAAACGCCCAACCACGCCGCTCAAGGCCACCACAATCATGCTGTACATGGCCACTGCAGCATTGAGCGAACCGACATGGAAAGTGGAGTGCAACAAGATCAGCGTCGGGCCGCCCACGCCCAGAACCATGTGCACCAAAAACCACCACTTCACACGGCCCCAGTTCCGGGCAAATCTGAAATGCTTGCGCAACGGGTAGCTGAACAACAGCAACATCATCACGCCGCCAGCAACGCCGATCCAGTAACCGGTATCGTCACCCGCCTTGAACCAGCCCATCCGGCTCACTTGCCAGCTCAGCCCCACCAGCGCCGCAATGGTCAGGTAGACAACGATGTCTTTGGACAACGTTTTAGCAGGCGCACGCGCTTGACCCTGACGGACTTTTGGCGGTTCACTCACCAAGGCCGTGTCAGGAAAATCAAAAATCGCTTCACCGCGAACAGTCATATCAAATTGGAGTGGAATGGCAGAATCGAACCGCCGGACAGATAAAAGGCTGGGACGGCCTATTATCAAAACAGAAGCTTAAGATCAGATTAAGAAAGCTGTAACGTTCTGTAAGTTGCTCTGATCTGCAACGAAAAAACCGCCTTTCGGCGGTTTTTCTTAAGGCAAGTGGGTGCAGCAGTTTGTGTATCAGAGCACCCCATGGGTTTTGAGCCACGCCAGCGCCCGGGCAAAACCGTCGACAGCGGCTTCTTTGCGGTAGCTCGGCCGGTAATCTGCGTGGAAAGCGTGCGGCGCGTCACGGTACACCACAAACTCG
The DNA here is from genome assembly GCA_002784245.1 of Comamonadaceae bacterium CG_4_10_14_3_um_filter_60_75. Lineage (GTDB taxonomy): Bacteria > Pseudomonadota > Gammaproteobacteria > Burkholderiales > Burkholderiaceae_C > Rhodoferax. Next base: position 7,015 of record PFKL01000229.1, on the reverse strand, counting down.
CTCATCTGTGCCGCCTTGTTACCTTTGGCACCCGCTTCGGCCAGTGCGTCTTTCATCTGGTTGATCGTGGTCAACGCAATACCCCGATCTTGACCACCGTACAAACCCAGCACAGGCGCTTTCAATTCAGCGGCCAAGTCCAGCGGATGCTGGGGTGTCAGCGCCGACGGCGTACCAGTAAGCCGACCGTACCAGGCCACGGCGGCCTTGACGTTTTTGCTTTGCTGCGCATACAGCCAGGTGATGCGCCCACCCCAGCAAAAGCCGGTGATACCCACTTTTTTCAGGTTGCCGCCGTTTTCACCCGCCCATTTGACCGCGCCATCGAGATCACCCAGCACTTGCGCGTCGGGCACTTTGGACACCAACTGGCTCATCAACTTGGCCATTTCCCCAAAGGTCGACGGATCGCCCTGGCGCGCATACAACTCCGGCGCAATCGCCAGGTAGCCCGCTTTCGCAAAACGGCGGCAGGTATCGGCAATGTATTCGTGCACACCGAAAATTTCATGAATGACCAAGATTACCGGCAGATTCTTTTTCCCTTCTGGGGCGGCAAAGTAAAACGGCACCGAAAAACCGTCCACGTCGTAAACACCCTCGCCCGCGTGCAATCCCGCGCTGGCTGTCTTGATGGCGGTCTGCGCCATGATCGGCATGGCCGCTGCCGCGTAACCCACGCCCAGCGCGACTTTGAGCGCGGTGCGTCGGCTGGCACCAGCCTCGGTGGAGTCACCGGGCAACAGGGACGAAAAATCCTGGACTTGATCTTGATTGAGCATCATGGTTCCTTGGTAAAAAATGCGGAGCTTAGAGAATCTGCAAAATCAGAAAACTTTTAAGGATTTGGCGCCAGAAATGATCAGCCGCACCGTAGAAACCGTACCGTCCACAGGACAATCAGGACAGATAGAATTCAAATGCTTGTCGGGGTGTCCAGAACGATCTTTCTGGGCTGAGACCACGTTTGTGGAACCCGCTGAACCTGATCGGGGTCATGCCCGCGTAGGGAACATCGCTTCTTGGGTTGGTCCGCACTGCGCTGTGTGGCAAACCCCTCCAGACAGGCCTGGCCCACCCTCTGGAGACCTCATGAAACCCACCCATTTTGCAAACTCTTCGGCTGGCGTTGACAGCCATGCACTCACCAATCGCATCACGAGAACACCGTTTGCCGGATCAAAAAAGATATACATCTCTGGTAGCCATCCCGACCTGCACGTGCCTTTTCGCGAAGTCAGCCTGACCGACACGCCGGTGGCACAAAGCGACGGCAGCCGCCTTGTTGAACCCAACCCGCCGCTGCGCTTGTACGACACCTCAGGCGTTTACTCCGATTCAGACGTTGCGATTGACATCACGCGCGGGCTCGTCGGCCTGCGCTCGGGTTGGATAGAACAGCGCGCCGACACCGACCTGTTGCCAGGCATCAGCAGCAGCTACGGACAGGAACGCTTGCGCGACCCGGCACTGCAGGCGCTGCGCATGGCCAGAAAAACGGTCCCGCGCCGCGCCAAGGCCGGGGGCAATGTGTCGCAAATGCACTATGCCCGCCAAGGCATCATCACCCCGGAAATGGAGTTCGTTGCCATCCGCGAAAACCTGGTGCGCGCCCAACTGGCCGAGCGCCTGACCACCGAGCGGCTCGCCAAACCAGGGCAGTCGTTCAATGCGGCCATCCCGGCAGACATCACGGCCGAATTTGTGCGCAGCGAGGTGGCCCGGGGCCGCGCGGTGATGCCTTGCAACATCAATCACCCCGAGAGCGAGCCAATGATCATTGGTCGCAACTTTCTCATCAAAGTCAACGCCAACATTGGCAATTCAGCAGTGACTTCGTCCATTGAAGAGGAGGTAGACAAGCTGGTGTGGTCGATTCGCTGGGGTGCCGACACCGTCATGGACTTGTCCACGGGCGACAACATCCACGAAACCCGCGAATGGATTTTGCGCAATTCGCCGGTACCCATTGGTACCGTTCCCATCTATCAGGCACTGGAAAAGGTCCACGGCAAGGCGGAGGACCTGACGTGGGAAATCTTCCGCGACACGCTCATTGAGCAGGCAGAGCAAGGCGTGGACTACTTCACTATCCACGCCGGGGTGCGCCTGGCCTATGTGCCATTGACCGCCAACCGGTTGACAGGCATCGTCTCGCGTGGCGGTTCAATCATGGCCAAGTGGTGCCTGGCGCACCACCGCGAGAGCTTTCTCTACACGCATTTTGAAGATATTTGCGCCATCATGGCCGCCTATGACGTCAGCTTTTCTTTGGGTGACGGCCTGCGCCCGGGCTCAATTGCCGATGCCAACGACGAAGCCCAATTTGCCGAGCTGCACACGCTGGGTGAGCTCACCCAAATCGCCTGGCGGCACGATGTTCAGGTAATGATTGAAGGCCCTGGTCACGTACCGTTACAGCAGGTCAAGGAAAACGTTGACAAGCAGTTGGTGGCCTGCCACGAGGCCCCGTTCTACACCCTGGGCCCGTTGATTACCGACATCTCACCAGGCTACGACCATATCTCGTCGGCCATGGGCGCGGCCAACATCGGCTGGTATGGCACGGCGATGCTGTGCTACGTCACCCCCAAGGAACACTTGGGCCTGCCCAACCGCGACGATGTCAAACAAGGCCTGATCGCCTACAAAATCGCCGCCCATGCCGGCGACCTGGCCAAAGGCTTTCCCGGCGCACAAATGTGGGACAACGCAGTAAGCAAGGCGCGCTTTGAATTCCGCTGGGAAGACCAGTTCCGCCTAGCCATTGACCCTGACACGGCGATGGCTTACCACGACGAAACGTTACCCAAGGAAAACGCCAAGGTGGCGCACTTTTGCTCCATGTGCGGCCCAAAGTTTTGCTCCATGAAAATATCGCAGGAAGTGCGCGAATTTGCCCGACTCAACCCGGCATCGGCAAACCTCGCTACACCGATCGTCTCCGAGGGCGAACTCAACAGCGCGCTGGCCCAAAAATCGCGTGAGTTCCAGCAGGGTGGCGGCGACCTGTACATCTGATTGACTGTCCGACTTGGTGCAAGCAGGAGCACGGTTCAGGCGCTGGAGACTGCAAAAATCCGCTATGCTCTGCCCCGCAAGTCCGGCCGCGGTGATCCCGCTGCCGTGACTGCACGGTCTGACAGCGCCGACGGCTACCCGCCAAAAGTTGCGGTCAGGTTTTTGATTCTGAAGCAAGACACAAACTTGCAAGGAGACATTTTTCATGCCACAGCGCAAGCCGCTCCATCTGCACGTGCCCGAGCCTACCGGGCGTCCCGGCCACGATACTGATTTTTCATACCTCCCCTTGTCTGCTGCGGGAGCCAAGCGCCGCCCGCCGGTCGACGTGCCCGCCGCGCAGACCAACGACCTGGCCTTTGCGCTGATTCGGGTGCTGGACGACAGCGGCCAGGCCGTAGGCCCCTGGGCACCACAAATTGATAGCAAGGTGCTCAGGCGTGGCCTGCGTGCCATGATGCTCACGCGCGCCTTCGACGCGCGCATGCTGATTGCCCAACGGCAGAAAAAAATGTCTTTCTATATGCAATGCCTGGGCGAGGAAGCCATTGCCTGCGCCCACGCGCTGGCCATTGGCCAGGGCGACATGTGCTTTCCGACCTACCGCCAGCAAGGCCTGTTGCTCACGCGTGAAGACAACAACATGGTCGACATGATCTGTCAGCTCTACAGCAACGCGCGCGACCCCATGAAGGGTCGCCAACTGCCGGTGATGTACAGCAGCAAGAAGCAAGGCTTTTTTTCCATCAGCGGCAACCTGGCCACGCAGGTCATTCAGGCGGTAGGCTGGGCCATGGCCAGCGCCATCAAGGGCGACGACAAGGTGGCCAGCGCCTGGATTGGCGACGGTGCCACCGCCGAGGCCGACTTTCACACCGGCCTGACCTTTGCCCACGTCTACCGCGCGCCGGTGATTTTGAATGTGGTCAACAACCAGTGGGCCATTTCCACCTTTCAGGCCATCGCCGGTGGCGAAGGCACCACCTTTGCTGCGCGCGGTGCCGGTTGCGGCATTGCCTCTCTGCGCGTGGATGGCAACGACTTTCTGGCCGCTTACGCCGCCAGCAAATGGGCGCTGGAGCGCGCCCGCTCCAGCTTTGGCCCGA
>PFKL01000229.1:0-2877 GCA_002784245.1 Comamonadaceae bacterium CG_4_10_14_3_um_filter_60_75 | reverse complement strand
AGAAGAACACCAGAAGGTACAAAAAGAGGTCGAGGCTGAAGTGGCAGCGGCCCAGAAGGAAGCCGAAAAATACGGCACGCTGGCCGACAGCCACGCACAAAACATCGGCGAAATGTTCGAAGACGTTTACAAAGACATGCCTGCGCACCTGCTGCGCCAGCGTGCCGAGTTGGGAGACTGATCATGACAACCGAAACGCAAAAAACGACGCCGATGACGATGATCCAGGCGCTGCGCTCGGCCATGGACGTAATGCTTGCGCGCGACCCCAACGTGGTCGTGTACGGCCAGGACGTGGGCTACTTTGGCGGTGTCTTCCGCTGCACTGAAGGCCTGCAAGCCAAGTACGGCAACCAGCGCGTGTTTGACGCGCCCATTTCTGAGGGCGGCATTGTCGGCACGGCAGTGGGCATGGGTGCTTACGGCCTGCGCCCGGTGGTGGAGATCCAGTTTGCCGATTACGTGTATCCAGCCACCGACCAGATCGTGTCAGAAGCGGCGCGGCTGCGCTACCGCTCGGCCGGTGACTTCACCTGCCCGATGACGATCCGCATGCCCTGTGGTGGCGGCATCTATGGCGGGCAAACGCACAGCCAAAGCCCCGAGGCGATGTTCACCCAGGTCTGCGGCTTGCGCACCGTGCTGCCGTCCAACCCGTACGATGCCAAGGGCCTGCTGATTGCTGCCATCGAAAATGACGACCCCGTCATCTTTCTGGAGCCCAAGCGCCTGTACAACGGCCCGTTTGACGGCCACCACGACCAACCGGTGGTGCCCTGGAGCAAACACCCGCAGGGCGAGGTGCCCGAGGGTTACTACACCGTGCCGCTGGACAGCGCACGCATCACCCGGCCCGGCAACGCGGTGACGGTCATCGCCTACGGCACCATGGTGCACGTGGCCGAAGCGGCCGCCCGTGAAAGCGGTGTCGACGCTGAAATCATCGACCTGCGCAGCCTGTGGCCGCTGGACCTCGACACGCTGGTCACCTCGGTCAAGAAAACCGGGCGTTGCGTCATCGTCCACGAGGCCACGCGCACCAACGGACTGGGTGCTGAACTATTGAGCCTGGTGCAAGAGCACTGCTTCTACCACCTGGAAGCGCCGATCGAGCGCGTCACCGGCTGGGACACGCCCTACCCGCACGCGCAGGAGTGGGCCTACTTCCCCGGGCCCGCGCGCGTAGCGGCAGCCCTCAAACGTGTGACGGAGGCTTGAGCCATGACAATCCAAAATATCAAGATGCCCGACATTGGCGAAGGCATTGCCGAAGTGGAACTGGTCACTTGGCGCGTGGCCGTGGGCGACGTGGTCGCCGAAGACCAGATTCTGGCCGACGTTATGACCGACAAAGCCACGGTCGAAATCCCCTCGCACGTGGCAGGCACCGTCGTGTCGCTCGATGCCGCACCAGGTCAGGTGGTCGCGGTGGGTACCCCGATTATTCATATAAAAACGGCTGCAGCCCATGAGGACTCTGCTCAAGCAGCTATTAATACTGAAGTTCCAGCAGCATCCGACGTAGGTCCTAACGTAGCTTTCCCTGCCGCCGCTGAGCCCGCACCCCCGCCCACGCCCAGCAGCAGAGAAAGTGACGCACACCCCTTAGCCGCCCCCGCCGTGCGCCAGCGCGCCAAAGCATTGGGCATTGACCTGGCCAGCGTCACGCCCACCGCAAGCGATGGGCGCATCACTCACGCCGATCTGGATCGCTGCGCCAGCAGCTCCAAATTGGGTAGCAGTTCACGCTTGTCTAGTAAGGACTACCAGCCTCTGGAGTCCACAGAAACGATCCCCGTGATCGGCCTGCGACGCAAGATTGCGCAGAAGATGCAAGAGGCCAAGCGCCGCATTCCGCACTTCACCTATGTGGAAGAAGTTGACGTCACTGAACTCGAAGCGCTGCGCGCGCAGCTCAACACCGAGCACGGCAAGACGCGCGGGCGGCTGACGCTGCTGCCGTTCCTGATCCGCGCGCTGGTGCTGGCGGTGCGCACGCACCCCGAGGTCAACGCCCGTTATGACGACGACGCCGCGGTGATCACCCGCTACGCCGCCGTGCATCTGGGACTGGCCACGCAAACCGATGGCGGCCTGATGGTGCCGGTGATTCGCCACGCCGAGGCGCTGGACTTGTGGGGCTGCGCGGCCGAAGTCAAGCGCTTGGCGGACGCGGCGCGTAGCGGCAAAGCTGCACGAGAGGAACTGAGCGGCTCGACCATCACGATCACCAGTCTGGGGCCGCTGGCGGGCATTGCGCACACGCCCGTCATCAACCACCCCGAGGTCGCCATCGTCGGCCCCAACCGCATCGTCGAGCGGCCGATGATCAAGGACGGTCGGGTGGTGGCGCGCAAGATGATGAACATCTCGTCGTCATTTGATCACCGGGTGGTGGACGGCATGAACGCCGCCGAGTTCATCCAGCGCGTGCGTGGTTACCTGGAGTGCCCGGCGACGCTGTTTGTTGACTGAAGCAAGGCCTGCAAAATAAGGCGCAATAAACTATTTAAAACGTAGCTATTTGCGCTTTGTTTATATGGGTTATAGGACGTTTTATGTGATGTCTCTGGTGAGCCCAGAGATTGCTTCGAACCCGGCACGGCGACCGGGTCATGCGCATGCGGTTTTGGGAGCAAATCACGCGCGAAACAGAGGGATCAGCGCGCCAGCGACTGTCGGCGCGCGCCTTTGCCCCCAAAGCCCGGTCGCACAACCCAATCACCGCGCCTGAACGCTTCATGTGAAGATTCTTCGCGCCAAACCGATCACGTTGTTGCGCACGCAATCGGGTCTCGGTCGTTTTGAATTCCCTCTGCCAGCCGACCCACGGGCGCACCGAATCAGTCGGGTGATGCGCTTTGCGGAGGTAAAGGA
>PFKL01000056.1 GCA_002784245.1 Comamonadaceae bacterium CG_4_10_14_3_um_filter_60_75 | reverse complement strand
GAGCTTGACGCTCACCTGCCCGGCGGTGGCTGGCCGGTGGGCGCGCTGTGCGAGATTTTGCAAACGCAACCGGGTCAGCACGAGTGGCGCTTGTTGTTGCCCGTATTGCGCCAGCTCACGCAGGTGCGGACGCAGGGCCAGAACCAGTCAGTGCGCAGGCAGCCAGCGCGCGCTCAGCCGGGCCGCCCACGGGCGCGCCAGGTGGTGCTGGTTGGCGCGCCCTGCATGCCGTTCGCGCCGGGCCTGGCCGGGCAGGGGCTAAGTGTCAGCACGCTGCTGTTGGTTCAGGCCGACAGCCTGGCCGAGCGTCTGTGGGCTGCCGAGCAGGCCTTGCGCTGCGCTGATGTGGCAGCGCTGCTGCTGTGGGTGGCGGATGCGTCATCCAGCCGGGTGCGTGCCGACCACCTGCGCCGCCTGCACCTGAGTGCGCAGGCGCAGGCCAAGCTGCTGTTTGTCATGCGCCCGTTAAGCGTGCAAGGCGAATCCTCGCCTGCCGTGCTGCGTTTGTTGCTTGGGCAGGCCCCCGTCGGGGCGGATGCACCAGCCAGGGGGGACGCGCTGGCAGTGCAGATACTCAAGCGGCGCGGCCCGCCGCTGGTGCAAACGCTGGTCTTGCCCGCCCGCCACGCGGCGCTGGCAACACTGCTGGTGGTGAGCGCGGCGCAGCGCCAGAGCGCGCCCGTGATTGCCGCTGAGCCGCACTTGTCTGTCGCTGCGCCGTGTCGGGCAGGGTGCGCTTCGGAGTCACACCATGGATTGGATCGCACTGCAGCCGCAGCCTGAAGCACCAGCGCAGGCCGGATCGACCGACGCAACAGGCGACGTATCCAACGACGCGGCGCGGTTGGCCGACCCCTTGCGCGCGCTGGGCTGGTGGGCACTGCGCTATACGCCCAAGGTGGTGTTGCTGGCTGACGCGGTGCTGATGGAAGTCTCGGCCTGCACCCGGCTGTGGGGTGGTCGCGCTGCCTTGTTGCGCCATATTTATATGTCGAAAAAGCCGGTAGCCCTTATAAATTATGCGCAAGGTGATACATCTTTAATAGCGCTTGCGCGTTTGATCCAAACACCAGCGCGGTCTGTTGCAGGGGCGCCGCCGCCTGATCACCCGGCCGCTGCACGCACGGCCAGGCGGCCTCCCGACGCGCCGGACGACCTGCCGCTGCACACCTTGTTGGCGGCGCAACCGCATCTGGCCACGCTGGCGCGGCTGGGTTGCACCACTTGGGGCCAGTTGCGCGCGTTGCCGCGCGGCGGGCTGGCGCGGCGTTTTGGTGCGGCGCTGGTCGACGCGTTGGACCAGGCCTATGGCCAGCGCCCTGACGTTTATCTTTGGCTGACCCTGCCCGAGGTATTTGCGGCCGCGCTGGAGCTGCCCAGCGCGGTCGAGAGCGCCAGCGCACTGCTATTTGGCGCGCGCCGCCTGCTCGCGCAGCTGCAGGTCTGGCTGCGCTTGCGCCAACGCGGCGTGCTGGCGCTGGAGCTGGCCTGGCAGATGGACGCGCGGCGGCACACCGCCAAAGAAGGCGCGCTGGTGCTGCGCACCGCCGAGCCCGCGCAGGACACCGCGCACCTGCAACGCCTGCTCGCCGAGCGCTTGCACCAGACAACGCTGCCTGCACCAGCGTTGTGGTTGCACCTGCGCTCACTGGAAACCCAGCCGCTGGTGGGACAAAGCGCCAGTTTGCTGCCTGACGAGCAACCACACGGCGACAGCCTGGTGCAATTGCTTGAGCGCCTGAGCGCGCGCCTGGGCGCTGACAAGGTGTTGCGCTGCCAGTTGCAGGCCGACCACCGACCAGAGCAGATGCAGGCCTGGCTAGCGGCGGACAATACTTCGAATTCAATAGCTACTTGCGCTTATTCTGTAAGGGCTAGAGGTCAAAAAATCATCAAGAATGCAGTCGTTGTTGACAGTGGCTCTGACGGCACCGCCAGCCCCTTGCTGCCCACCTGGTTGCTGGCGGTGCCGCGCAAACTCAGCGTGCGTCAGGGCCAGCCGCAGTACCAGGGGCCGCTGACTTTGCTGGCCGGGCCGCAGCGGCTGGAGTCTGGCTGGTGGGCTGATCAGGCTGACGCCGTAACCGTCGTGGCCTTGCGCGACTACTTTGTCGCCCGCACCTGCTGTGCCGTCCTGCTGTGGATTTACCGCGAGCGCTTGGGCCATGCGGCGCAGCAAGCCGCAGGCGACTGGTATTTGCACGGTGTTTTCGCGTGAGGCGGCGTGCGCTGGTTGTTGAGTCAGTGATCAAACCTGATGCTTCATCGCGTTCTGCCGTCGCTGGCAGCGCCCCAGCCTATGCCGAGCTGTATTGCCGCAGCAGCTTCAGTTTTGGCGCGGGCGCGTCACAGCCCGAAGAGCTGGTGGCGCGCGCCCACGCGCTGGGCTATGCAGCGTTGGCGCTCACCGATGAATGTTCGGTGGCGGGCATGGTGCGCGCGCATGTTGAGGCCAAAAAGCGCGGCCTGAAGCTGCTGCCGGGGGCGGAATTTGTGGTGCCGCTCACCGCGCCAACCCGGCTCGCTGGCGATGCGCAAAACAGTGTCACCGCAGTGGCCCAAAGCGTGAGTTTTACCTTGGTTGCCCTGCCGCATGACCTGGCCGCCTGGGGTGCGCTGTGCGAGTTCATCACCGCTGCGCGGCGCAGCGCACCCAAAGGCCAATACCACGTCGCCTGGCCGGACCCCCGCTGGGCCCGATTGCAAGGCTGCGAGCTACTGCTGGTGCTGCAAAACGCTATTACCTTAGAAGCTGCTTGCGCAATAGCTACTTGGGCTAGAGGTCAATTTGGCATAAATTGCTGGCTGGCACTGGCGCAGCTGTTGCAGGCCGACGACGCGCTGCTGTGGCACAAACTGCAACAGGTCGCGCAGCGCACGCAGGTGCCGCTGGTGGCGGTGGGCAGCGTGCTGATGCACCTGCGCTCGCGCAAACCCTTGCAAGACGTGCTGACTGCCGTGCGGCTGGGCCAGCCGCTGGCCCACTGCGGCCTGGCGCTGCAGCCCAACGCCGAAGCGCATCTGCGTTCGCGTGCGCGGCTGGCGCAAATCTACCCGCCTGAATTGCTGGCCAACACGCTGACGGTGGCCGCGCGCTGCCAGTTCAGCCTGGACGAATTGCGCTACCAATATCCCCTGGAGGCGGTGTTGCCCGGCCAGACCCCGGCGCAAACGCTGCGCCAATTCACCTTCGAGGGCGCCGCCCGGCGTTACCCGCAAGGCGTGCCTGTTGGCGTGCAACAGCAGCTGGCGCACGAGCTGGCGCTGATTGCCGAATTGAAGTACGAGATGTATTTTTTGACCGTGCATGATATCGTCGCCTTCGCCCGCCGCCAGGGCATTCTGTGCCAGGGGCGCGGGTCGGCGGCCAATTCGGCGGTGTGCTACTGCCTGGGCGTGACCGAGGTGGACCCGGCGCGCAGCAGCGTGCTGTTTGAACGCTTTATCAGCCGCGAACGTGACGAGCCGCCCGACATTGACGTCGACTTTGAGCACCAGCGGCGCGAAGAAGTCATCCAGTACATCTACGCCAAGTACGGTCGCGACCGTGCCGCACTCACCGCCGTGGCCATCAGCTACCGCCCGCGCAGCGCGCTGCGCGACGTGGGGCGCGCGCTGGGCGTGCCAGAGGAATTGATCAATGCCATGGCTCGCGAGCACCCCGGTATGTATAGCCGCGCGGTGCTGGCCGAGCGGCTGGCCGCCGCGCTGGCGCGGGAGCAGGAGCAGGAGGTAGCGCCGGGCGAACCTGGCCGACGGAAGTCGGCCCAACGTAATACCTTGGCAATGCCGCCACACCTGCTCTCTTTGTGGCTTGACCTGAGCCAGCAGCTGCTGGGCATGCCGCGCCACCTGAGCCAGCACCCCGGCGGCTTTGTGCTCACGCGCGGCCAGCTCACGCGGCTGGTGCCGGTGGAAAACGCCGCCATGCCCGAGCGCTCGGTCATTCAGTGGGACAAGGACGACCTGGACGCGCTGGGCTTGCTCAAAGTGGACATTCTGGCGCTGGGCATGCTCAGCGCCATTCGTCGCTGCCTGGCGCTGGTGGGCGCTCAGCGCGGCCAGCCGTTCCAGATGCAGGACATCCCCGCAGACGATGCTGCCACTTTTGACATGATCTGTGCCGCCGACACGGTAGGCGTTTTTCAGATTGAGAGCCGCGCGCAAATGAGCATGCTGCCGCGATTGAGGCCGCGCTGCTTTTACGACCTGGTGGTCGAGGTGGCCATCGTGCGCCCGGGCCCCATTCAGGGTGGCATGGTGCACCCGTATCTGAAAGCGCGCGCTTGCCCTGAGGCGGTGAGTTACGCCAGCCCGGCGCTGCAAGAGGTGCTCAAGCGCACGTTGGGCGTACCGATTTTTCAGGAACAAGTCATGCAAGTCGCCATGGCAGCGGCCGACTTTTCCCCCGGCGAGGCCGACCAGTTGCGCCGCTCCATGGCCGCCTGGAAGCGTAAGGGCGGCGTGCACAAACACTACGACCGGCTGGTCGGTGGCATGCTGAAAAACGGCTACACGGCCGAGTTTGCCGAACAGCTGTTTAAGCAGATTGAAGGCTTTGGCGAATACGGCTTTCCCGAGAGCCACGCCGCCAGCTTTGCGCTGCTGGTGTGGGCCAGTTGCTGGCTTAAACGTCACCATCCTGCGTGCTATCTGGCGGCCCTGCTCAACAGCCAGCCGATGGGTTTTTACGGCCCGTCGCAGCTGGTGCAAGACGCTAAAGCGCACGGTGTGGCGGTGTTGCCGGTGGATGTGGTGCACAGTGATTGGGATTGCACGCTTCAGGGGTCCGCTGTGCGCCTGGGCTTGCGTCTGGTCAGCGGCCTGAGCGCATCAGCTGCCCAGCGCATGGTTATCGCCCGAGCCCAGCAAGCCTTCACCAGTACCGAAGACCTGGCACTGCGCGGCGCGATCGATGCCGGTGACCTCAAGGCACTGGCCAGTGCCGACGCGCTGCACAGCCTGAGCGGCCATCGCCGCCAGCAGGTGTGGGACGCCAGCGCGCTGCACCACGCCCCGGTGTTGTTGCGCGAGGCTCCGGTAAATGAATTGGCGCTGCATTTACCCGCCGCTGCCGAGGGCGAAGAAGTACGCTTTGACTACGCCGCGTTGGGACTAACTTTACGCTCCCACCCCTTGTTTTTGTTGCGCAAGCAGCTATTAAAATTAAAGCTTCTCAGTGCTGCCGAGCTGCGCCAGCTGCCGCACGGTCGGCTGGTGCGCGCCTGCGGTCTGGTGACGATGCGGCAAAGCCCTGGCACCGCCCATGGTGTGACGTTTGTGACGCTGGAGGACGAAACCGGCTGCGTCAACGTGATCGTCTGGAAGGCGCTCAAGGAAAAGCAGCGCGCCCAATTGCTGCATGCCAAACTGCTGGCGGTGTACGGCACCTGGCAGCGCGACGAGGGCAGCGGCGGCCAGGTGTGCCACCTGGTGGCGGGCTTTTTGAAAGACCTCACCCCCTTGCTGGGTGAGTTGTCGGCGCCCAGCCGCGACTTTCATTGAGACAACAGCAGGTTTTGATGAATCAGCCGTGCAATGCGCACTGCCCGACTGATTCGACGGCGCCGTGAGTGGCCTGGCAGTGGGAATTCAAAACAGCCGAGCTTCAATAAAGTGCGCTATGACGTGATGGGTTTGACGCGATACGATGACTTTTCGCGATGCCACGGCGGTTTGAATTGCACACGGTCATTGCAATGGCCGCGGCGCTGTCCGCCGCCGACCGCTACACCTGCATGTTCATGATGTCGGTGTAGGCCTGCACCATGCGATTGCGCACGTGCAGCGTGGCCTGAAAGCCGATTTGCGCCTTCTGGATCGCCACCATGGTTTCTTCTAGGCTGACCTTGGGGTTTTCAAGCTGCACTTCGCGTTGCAGTTGAGCCGACTCGTTTTGCGCCGCGCTGACCGACGCCAGCGCACCCTTGAGTGCGCCGGCAAAGCCTTCAGAAGCTGCACCACCGGCCACACGCCCAGCCACGCCGCCCAAGCTGCCGGGGCGCACGGCGACCGGCATGGTGGTGGGGGTGAGTCTGAGGTTCATGGTGCTTTAAAGGCTCGGATGAGGTGTAGGCTGGATGCTAGCGACGCTGTTGCCAAAACATAAATTTGAAGTAACGGGTAAAAACCGGTCTTATCAACCTCATGTTTTGCCAACTGCGTCAAATAATCATTGCCATCCGGGTTGGAACCGGCCACCCCCTTACGGAACAAAGTCATGCCTGCCGCACCTGCCATTTCCACTATTGCGCTCAATCCGACGCTCGGCCAAAAGCTCGCCGCGATGGACCGTGCCCAAAAAATGCGCCTGGCGCTGGGCGTGGCCTTGCTGGTGGTGATTGGTATTGTGGGCTTGGTGATGGGGCGTCAGGCCGAATGGCGCGTCTTGTACGCCGACTTGGCC
>PFKL01000049.1 GCA_002784245.1 Comamonadaceae bacterium CG_4_10_14_3_um_filter_60_75 | reverse complement strand
CCAGCATGAGGCGGGCGCCCGCAAGCCCTGCCGCGCGGGTTCAACATGAGACTGCACCGCACCAAGCGACATGACCAGAAATCACCGAACAATCCCACGCTGGGACGAGGTTTGATCCAAAAATGAGAGCATCATCTGCACATCCGGTGCGCACTCAGGGAAATTTTTATCCAAAGTAGCGATACGTTCCCGCGCTGCCTGCAACGTCAGATCGTCGCGGTACAAAGCCTTGTGCATGGCCTTAACCACGCTGATGCGCTCAGCAGAAAAACCACGTCGACGCAGCCCCTCGAAGTTCATCGACCGCGCCGCCGCCGGTTGCCCCTGGCACATCACAAACGGCGGCAAATCAGCAAACAGCAGCGTGCACATCGCCGTCATGCTGTGCGCGCCAATCTTTACAAACTGGTGCACCACGGTAAAACCGCCAAAAATGGCCCAGTCGCCCACATGCACATGGCCGGCCAACTGGGTGTTGTTGGCAAAAATGGTGTGGTTGCCCACCTGGCAATCGTGGGCGATGTGGCAGTAGGCCATGATCCAGTTGTCGTCACCCACACGGGTCACACCCACATCACCGGGCGAGCCGATGTTGAAGGTGCAAAACTCGCGGATGGTGTTGCGGTTGCCAATGACCAGTTCGCACGGCTCACCCGCATACTTTTTGTCTTGGGGAATGGCACCGAGCGAGGCGAACTGAAAAATTCGGTTATCCGCGCCAATGGTCGTGTGGCCTTCAATCACCACATGCGGGCCGACCGTGGTACCGGCGCCAATTTTGACGTGCGGCCCGATGATGCTGTACGGCCCGACGGTCACCGAGCTGTCCAACTCGGCAGCCGGGTCTACCAGGGCGGTGGCGTGAATGGCAGTCACGGGCGCGTCCTCAGGCAATCTTGCGAATGGCACAGGTCAGTTCGGCCTCTACGGCCACCTCACCGTCCACCAGCGCTTTCGCCTGGAACTTGAAAATGCCTGCCTTCATGCGCAGCAGCGCGACTTCCAGAATCAACTGGTCACCGGGCTCCACCGGGCGTTTGAAACGCACACCTTCCATGCCGGCAAAGTAATACACCGTGTCGTCGGTGGCGGCTGAGCCCATGGCATCAAAGGCCAGCAGCGCGGCAGCCTGCGCCAGCGCCTCGAGCATCAATACCCCAGGCATCACCGGGCGGTAGGGAAAATGGCCTTGAAAAAAGGGTTCGTTGATGGTGACGTTTTTCAGCGCCTTGATGGTCTTGCCCTTGTCAATCTCCAGCACGCGGTCGACCAGCAAAAAGGGGTAACGGTGCGGCAGCTTGGTGAGAATTTTGTAGATGTCCATGGATTTTTTTCCTTTGTTTTAGTGGGAGGCTGCAGCAGCGATGAGTTGTTTGACTTGCGCTTCCAGTGCACGAATGCGTTCGCGCAGCGCTGCCAAATGCTTGACTGACGCCGCGTTTTTTTCCCACGCCGCGTTGTCGTCAATCGGAAACAGGCCGGTGTAATGGCCGGGCTTGAGTATCGAGCGGGTTGCCACCGAGGCGGCCGAGATGTTGACCCCATCAGCCAAGGTCAAATGCCCCAGCACCACCGCGCCGCCGCCCACGGTGCAATGCGCACCGATGTGCGCACTGCCCGCAACACCGGCACAGCCGGCCATGGCGGTGTGCGCGCCGACATGCACGTTGTGGCCGATCTGGATCAGGTTGTCGAGCTTGACACCGTTCTCGATCACCGTGTCTTGCAGCGCGCCACGGTCAATGCAGGTGTTGGCACCAATCTCCACGTCGTCGCCAATGCGCACGGCACCGAGTTGCTCAATTTTTTCCCAAGCTCCGTCGCTCGGGGCAAAGCCAAAGCCGTCGGCACCGACCACCACACCGGGATGCAGGATGCAGCGTGCACCCACGGTGCAACCCTCACCCACCGTCACGCGCGACTTGAGCACGGTGTCCGCGCCGATCGACGCATGCGCTTCGATCACGCACAGCGCACCAATGCGCGCACTCGGCTGCACCGTGGCTTGCGGGTCGATCACCGCCGACGGATGAATACGCGGCGACGCGGCTTGGGGCAAGCTCTGCTTCCAAAGCTGCGTCACGCGGGCATAGTAAAGATAGGGGTCATCGGTGACGATGCAGTCGCCGCGCGCGCACGCAACGCTTTGCATCTGCGGGCTGACGATGACACAGCCCGCGTGGGAAGCGGCCAGTTGCTGCTGGTATTTGGGGTGACTGAGAAAGCTGACGTGCACGGCTCGCGCCGACTCGAGCGGGGCCAGGCCTTCGATCAGGCGATCGGCATCGCCATGGAGTTTGCCCCCGAGCAACGCGACGATGGATCCAACACGCAGCGCCACCCGTGGCCCGCCTTTCGCCGGGCTATTTGCCCGCAGGCACGTTGAGCGCCTTGATGACTTTGTCGGTCACGTCATGTTTGGGGTTGACGTAGACCGCGTCCTGAAAAATGATGTCGTACTGCTCGGCCACAGCGATGTCTTTGATCGCCTTGTTGGCACGCTGGATAACTTGCTGCAACTCTTCGTTTTTGCGTGCGTTCAAGTCTTCCTGAAACTCGCGGCGTTTTCTCTGGAAGTCGCGATCCTGCTCAACGAGCTGCTTCTGGCGACTGGCGCGCTGCGCCTCTGGCAGCGTCGGAGCTTCACGCTCCAACTTGTCAGCAAGCGTCTTGATACTGGCGCCCAGATCAGTGAGATCTTTCTCACGTTTGGAAAATTCCTGCTCCAGTTTGGTCTGAGCGGCCTTGGCCACTGCGGCTTCCTTCAGGACGCGGTCGGTACTGACAAAACCGATCTTGACCTCCTGGGCCGACACGCTCGCCAATGAAAAACTGCACAGAACAACCGCAACGGCCCGACGTAAAAAAGTATTCATCAGAAACTGGTCCCAATTTGAAACTGCATGGTCTGGATTCTATCGTTGTCAAACTTCTTGATCGGCTTGGCAAATGCCAGCCGCAACGGCCCTACCGGAGAAATCCAGCTGATGCCCACTCCAATAGAAGAACGCAGTGCATTGGCGTCGGCATTGATCG
>PFKL01000131.1 GCA_002784245.1 Comamonadaceae bacterium CG_4_10_14_3_um_filter_60_75 | reverse complement strand
CGACATTCCGGTTGACGGCCGCGACCTCAACCCCTTGCTGCAAGACCCGGGTCTGGTGTTTCACCCACCCATGCTCTATATGGGCTACGTCGGCATGTCGGTGCCGTTTGCTTTCTCGATCGCTGCCTTGCTCAACGGCCGCCTGGACGCCGCCTGGGCCCGCTGGACGCGCCCTTGGGCAACCGCCGCCTGGATCTGCCTGACCATCGGCATCGCCATGGGATCGTGGTGGGCGTATTACGAGCTCGGCTGGGGTGGCTGGTGGTTCTGGGACCCGGTTGAAAACGCCTCGTTCCTGCCCTGGCTGGTCGGCACTGCGCTGATCCACTCGCTGGCCGTCACAGAAAAGCGGGGCTTGTTCCGCAACTGGACCATCATGCTGTCACTGATCTGTTTCTCATTGAGTTTACTGGGGACGTTTTTGGTGCGCTCGGGCGTGCTGACGTCGGTACACGCTTTCGCCTCCGATCCGAAACGCGGTATCTTCATTTTGCTATTCCTGGTCGTGGTGATCGGCAGCTCTCTGATACTGTTTGCGGCGCGGGCCGGCAAAGTGCGGGCTGGTGGCGCTTTCGCCCTGGTTTCACGCGAAACCTTTTTATTGGTCAACAACGTGCTTTTAACCACCGCCGCTGCCGCGGTGCTGCTGGGTACGCTTTACCCATTGATCATCGACGCGCTGAATCTTGGCAAGCTGTCAGTCGGCCCGCCGTATTTCAACAGCGTGTTTGCACCAATCATGATGCCAGTGCTGTTCTTCATGGTGGTTGGCTCGTACGCCCGCTGGAAGAATGACACAGTCGGAGAGCTGACCAAAAAACTCAGCAAAATCGGTATCGCTGCATTGATTTTGGGCTGCACTGCACCCTTCCTGGCCGGAGCGTGGTCGCCACTGGTGGCGCTGGGCTTGTCGCTGGCGTTCTGGATCATCCTGGCCTCCGCTGTGCAAATCTACCGCCAGATCAAGGACACCGTTAATTGGAAAGCTACCCCCATCTCCTACTGGGGCATGCACGTTGCACACATCGGTATCGCGGTATGCGTGATCGGCATTACCATGGTCAAAGGCTATGAAACCGAAAAAGATGTGCGCATGACAATGGGCGACACGGTGGAAGTAGGTGGCTACACCTTCAAGCTCACCGGCATCGACCAACGCCGTGGTCCCAACTACAACGCCGATGTCGGCTTGGTCGAACTCAGCAAGAACGGCAAGTACATCAAAACCCTGAATCCGGAAAAGCGCACTTATTTCTCTTCGACGATGCCGATGACCGAAGCTGCCATCGACTCCGGGCTCAGTGGTGACGTTTACGTGTCGTTGGGTGAAAAGCTGGACAACACCGACCATCCAGCCTGGGCAGTGCGCGTGTACCACAAGCCGTTCGTAGCCTGGATCTGGGTGGGTTGCCTGTTCATGGCGCTCGGTGGCTCCATGGCCGCACTGGACAAACGCTACCGCAAAAAAATGGCGGCCAAACTCAGTCGGTCAGACCTCAAGGGCATGGCGGTATGAAAAAGGCTTACATCCCGCTGGTGATCTTTGCCGTCCTTGTGATCTTTCTGGCCATCGGCTTGACACGCGACCCGCGTGAAATCCCGTCGCCGCTGATCGGCAAGCCAGCGCCTGATTTTTCCGCTCCCAACTTACACAACGCCACCCTGACGCTGACCAAACAGGACATGTTGGGCAAGGTCTGGTTGCTCAACACCTGGGCGTCGTGGTGCGTGGCCTGCCGTGAAGAGCACCCTCTGTTAGTCGAATTTTCAAAAAGCAAGATGATTCCGATCATTGGCCTGGACTACAAAGACAAGGATCAGGACGGTTTGCAATGGCTTGCGCGTTACGGTAATCCCTATGACATGGCCATTGCCGACCGTGACGGACGCATCGGTATCAACTTTGGTGTCTATGGTGTGCCCGAGAGCTTTTTAATCGACAAAGCAGGCACCATCCGCTACAAACAAATTGGACCATTCACCGAAACGTCGATTCAAGAGAAGTTGATTCCCCTGATTCGGGAGCTGCAAAAATGAGATTCCTGCTTGCACTTTTGCTGGCCCTGTCAACACAGCTTTCCACCGCCGCTGAAGCCCCGGCACTTGCCGATGACCCGATTGTTGAACAACGCCTGATTGCCATCGCCGAAGACCTGCGCTGTCTGGTCTGCCAAAACGAGTCACTCGCGGGCTCGCGCGCCGAACTGGCCAACGACTTGCGCCGTGAGGTGCGCTCGCTGATCAAATCCGGTAAATCCGACGCCGAAATCAAGGAATTTCTGGTCAGCCGTTACGGTGACTTCGTGCTCTACCAGCCGCCAGTCAAACCCACCACCTGGTTATTATGGTTTGGCCCTCTGCTGCTGCTACTGGGGGCCATCTGGCTGCTCGTTCGTACCATCCGGACAACCCAAAGCAACGCCAACACCATGCCGCTGGACGCCGAACAACGCGCCAAAGCGCTAGCCCTTCTTCAAGAGACTGAATCTTCAAAATGAATGCTTTTATTGCCATCGCAGCGGTCATGACGCTGCTTGTTATCGCGTGGCTCGCTTACCCTCTGTGGCGCCAAAAATCCGGTTCGGGTATCAGCAGTGAACGTCTGAACGCCGAGATTCACCGTGACCAGCTTAAAGCGCTTGAGAACGACCTGGCGCGCGGTGTGATCAGCCAGCAAGACTTTGAAACCAGCCGCGACGAGTTACAACTGCGCTTGCTTGACGATACCCAAAGCTATGAAGCCCCGCAAAGCGCGCAACCACACAGCTTTCTAACGCCCAAACTTACCTCAGCCATCATCAGCGTGGCTATCCCTGTGCTGGCCGTGGGTGTCTACCTGCAGTTGGGTAACCCAGGCGCTATCAACCCAATTCCTGGCGGCGGTCAAATAGCTGACCCACAAATCCAGCAAATGGTTGACAACCTCATCGCCAAACTCAAGGCCGATCCAGACAACCCAAAAGGTTGGGCTATGTTGGCACGTTCCTACGTGGTGATGGGCAAACTCGACGAAGCCGAAGAAACCTTCAAAAAAGTGGGTGACGCAATCAACACCGACGCCGACATCATGGTCGAGTTTGCCGATTTATTGGCCGTCAAAAACAACAACAACATCGAAGGTCGACCAATAGAGTTGGTCAAGAAAGCACTGGCCATCAACCCCCATCATCCCATGGGCCTGATGATGTCGGGGGTGGCAGCTTACCGACGCGCTGATTTCAAAATAGCCGCTGCTGAGTGGGAGAAGCTGCTGGCCATCCTGGAACCCGGCTCACCCGATGCCCAACAAATTGAAGCTAACGTCAATGACGCGCGTGCCAGGGCGGGCATGCCGCTCATTGGCAATGCAACAGGCTCTGACCAAGCGCCAATGCAAGCCGCTGGGCCCCGTGCTGCGCCTGGTGCAGCCAATGATGCCGAACTGGTCAATCAAATGGTGGATCGCCTGGCCACGCGCCTGAAAGACAACCCGGACGATACGGCTGGTTGGGCGCGCCTGGCGCGTGCTTACAAGGTACAAGGCAAGCTCAAAGAGGCTGAACAGGCATACGCCAAGACTGGCAAGTTGCTCGACACCGACCCTGAAGTCATGTTGCAGTACGCCGACTTATTGGCCATGAGTGCCAACGGCAGCCTGAACGGTCAACCGATCACACTTATCAATAAAGTGCTTAAAGTCGATCCAAAAAACCCTATGGCCCTGATGATGGCAGGACAGGCTGCCTATCAAGCCGCCGACTACGCCAAAGCGATAGGTCACTGGGAGACGGTACTAACCGTGCTGCCGCCAGAGTCGCCAGATACCGAACAGGTCCGTGCCGAGATTGCCAGCGCCAAAGCCAAACTCTGACCTGACAACAACTGACCGACAAAAAACCAGATTCAGGCGGCGCTTGAATCTGGTTTTTTTTGCTTTATTTTTTTCTGATAAAGCTGTTGATAAATTCCTTGCAACAGTGGTGTTATCCACAGATCATGCAGAGACCTGAAAGTTGCTCATTCCCAACCCGAACCTAACCTGACCGCCATCCACACAGGTGTCCCAACACCAACCTATTGATTGTTAAAGTTTTATTGCGCTTGTCCCCAGATTAAACCTGACTCTATCTACTACTGCTATTGAGATAGATTAAATCAGTAAAGAATACAAAAAATCACACTGACTGTACGCACCTGAGCGCAGCGCGATCGCGACCCGGTATCAGTTAAGATTTGGGTGCGAACAAAGCAACTCTTCCAACTCACCAAAATTCATCTTTACGTGTCTAATTCCTTTGATATCAAAAGCGCGCAATTGCCACTGATGGCGCTTTTGCTAAAAAAGGACAAGGTGCAGCAAACCAGTCAGGAACTCCTTCAAACCTACGGGCCAGGTAGCGACAGCGCTGACTTTTTTGAAGGTGATGCGGTCATCATTGACTGCCAAAAATTGACAACCGCGCTGACGGCCGAAGACCTTCAATCATTGACCAAAGCCTTGTTGGCATGCAAGCTCAAGCCTGTGGCATTGCGCAGCGCACGCCCTGAGGACCAGCGACTTGCCGGTATTTTCAACCTGGTGGTTGCCAACGAAGAGCCCGTGATTGCCAAACCGACAAGGCTGCAGACGGTTGTACCCGTTGAAGTGGTCAAGGAGGTCGTGCGCGAGGTGGTGCATGAGGTGCGCGGACCGTCAACAATGATCGTCGACAAACCAGTGCGTTCAGGGCAAAAAATCTATGCCCGTGGCGCCGATCTGGTGGTTCTGGCAATGGTCAATCCGGGCGGTGAGGTGGTGGCTGATGGCAATATTCACGTCTATGCGCCTTTGCGTGGCAAAGCCATGGCCGGCGCCAGTGGCAATACCAAAGCACGTATTTTTTCAACGTGCCTTGAGCCCGAGCTGATTTCGATTGCGGGTGTTTACCGCACGAGCGAAAATTCCCTGCCCACGGCGATTCAGGGCAAGTTGGCACAAGTTCGCCTGAGCGATGACGGACAAGAAAATTTGCTGTTTGAAGCAGTGTCCTCCTGAACTTTATTTTTTTGCATTCTCTGAAAGCGTTTTGTTGCTATGACCAAAATTATTGTGGTGACCTCTGGTAAAGGTGGTGTCGGCAAAACGACCACCAGCGCCAGCTTTGCGACCGGGTTGGCCATGCGAGGCCATAAGACAGCCGTGATTGACTTTGACGTGGGCTTGCGCAATCTTGATCTGATCATGGGCTGTGAGCGCCGTGTCGTTTATGACCTGATCAACGTCATTCATGGTGAAGCCAACCTGCACCAGGCGCTCATCAAAGACAAGCAATGTGACAACCTCTTTGTGTTGGCGGCATCGCAAACGCGTGACAAAGACGCGCTAAGCCAGGACGGTGTTGAAAAAGTCATCACCGATCTGACTGCCATGGACTTTGAATACATCATCTGTGATTCCCCTGCGGGTATCGAAACCGGTGCGCTGATGGCCATGCACTTTGCCGATGAGGCGCTGGTGGTGACCAACCCGGAAGTGTCCTCCGTGCGTGATTCTGATCGCATCCTGGGCATCCTGGCGAGCAAGACCAAGCGTGCCATGGCTGGCCTGGAGCCAGTCAAAGAGCACTTGCTCATTACTCGCTACAACCCGTTGCGTGTCAACCAGGGCCAAATGCTGTCATTGCAAGACATTCAGGACATCCTGCGCATCAAACTCATTGGCGTCATCCCCGAGAGCGAAACCGTGTTGCAAGCGTCCAACCAGGGCGTTCCCGCCGTGCATCTTGAAGGCAGTGACGTGTCTGAAGCCTACAAGGACGTCGTCGCCCGTTTTTTGGGTGAAGACAAACCGATGCGCTTCACTGAGCCACCCAAGCAAGGTCTGTTTGCTCGACTGTTCGGGGGAAAATAAAGCCATGTCGTTTTTCTCGTTTTTTCTGGGTGAAAAGAAAAAAACCGCTAGCCTGGCCAAAGAGCGCCTGCAGATCATCCTGGCGCATGAACGCAACGGTCGCAGTCCTGCCACGCCCGACTACCTGCCCGCCCTGCAACGCGAACTGATTGCGGTGATTAGTAAGTACATCAAGATCGATCCTGATGACATCAAGGTCAACCTGGAGCGCCAGGACAACCTTGAGGTACTTGAAGTCAAGATCGAATTGCCCGACAAGCACTGATTTTTACTACAATTTAAATAGCTTTATACGCTTGATTTAAAAGGGCTTAAGGCCAATTTTTCTTATAACTTTGGTGCCCAGCGTTTGAGCAACAAAGCGTTGCTCATGACGCTCACCGAGCTCAACGCCATCGCCGCGCCAGCCATCACCGGGTTCAGTATGCCGAAGGCGGCCAGCGGGATGCCAACCACGTTGTAGATGAAGGCCCAAAACAGGTTTTGCCTGATTTTGGCGACGGTACGGTGCGAGATGTCCAAGGCTGCGGCCACCAGTGTCAAGTCACCACGCATGAGCGTGATGCCAGCGGCGTGCATCGCCACGTCGGTGCCGCCACCGGTGTTGGCCATCGCCATGCCCACATCAGCCGCGGCCAAGGCGGGTGCGTCGTTAACCCCATCGCCAACCATCACCACCGTCAGCCCTTTGGCCTTGAGCGCTGCAATATGCGCCGCTTTGTCGCCCGGCAACACGTCGCTGATCACTTCTCCCTGGTCTGGGTTCAGCCCCACGCGCCGGGCCATCGCCTGCGCTGCCGCCTGGTTATCACCAGAGAGCATCAGCACCCGGATACCCAAGGCACGCAACGTTGTGATCGCGGAGGCTGCACTGGCCTTGGGTTCGTCGCCAAAGGCCATCAAAGCGATCACAGCCAAACCGGCATCTGTGCGTTGTGCCATTACCGCCATCGTCGCTCCGCGAGCTTGCAATGCGCCAATGTCATCAGTAAACCGATCCAGGTCGCCGCCCAGTGCAGTGATCCACGGCAGGCTGCCAAGGCAGTAGTCCACACCGTCTACAGTGCCTTGCAGGCCTTTGCCGGGTGTACTGACAACGGCACTGACGGTGCGAGTTGACAGTCTTTTTTCTTGCGCTGCGGCGACCACGGCGCGTGCCAGCGGGTGACTGCTGCCGCTTTGCAACGCGGCGGCAACGCCCAGCAATTGATTAGCATCTTCACCAGGCGGCACCAAAAAATCGTTGACGCGAGCATGACCCACAGTCAACGTCCCCGTTTTGTCGAACACGATCACATTGGCCTTGTGCGCCAGCTCCAGCGCCTGTGCATCCTTGATCAAAATGCCATGCTGCGCTGCC
>PFKL01000004.1 GCA_002784245.1 Comamonadaceae bacterium CG_4_10_14_3_um_filter_60_75 | reverse complement strand
TCCACTTCGTCAACGATGGCGTAATTGAGGCCACGCTGCACCCGGTCGGTGGCCTGGTAGACCATGTTGTCACGCAGGTAGTCAAACCCGTATTCGTTGTTGGTGCCGTAGGTGATGTCGGCAAGGTACGCAGCCTGCTTTTCCTCACGCGACATATTGGGCAGGTTGATGCCCACGCTCAAGCCCAAATAGTTGTAGAGCTTGCCCATCCACTGCGCATCACGGCTAGCCAGGTAGTCATTGACGGTGACCACGTGCACGCCTTTGCCCGACAACGCATTCAGATACACCGCCAGCGTCGCCGTCAGGGTCTTGCCCTCGCCCGTGCCCATTTCGGAAATCTTGCCATGGTGCAGCGACATGCCGCCGAGCAGTTGCACATCAAAGTGGCGCATCTTCATGACGCGCTTGGAGCCCTCGCGCACCACGGCAAAAGCCTCGGGCAACAAATCGTCAAGTGCCTCACCCTGGCTGATGCGCTGTTTGAAAGCGTCGGTTTTGGCACGTAAATCGTCTTCAGACAATTTTTCGAACCCCGCCTCCAGGGTGTTGATCTTGCTGACGGTATGCCGGTATTTCTTGAGCAAACGGTCGTTGCGGCTGCCGAAAATTTTGGTGAGGAAGTTGGTGGCCATGAATACGGCGCGCAACACAAGCCCTTGTCGGCTCGCACGCAACGCGGTCCTTATTGATAATCTAACTGAAATGGGGGCATGCGGCGCCTGGACAAGCCCTCGCCAGTCAAGCCACACCGCACACCGGAGTAGCCGGATTTTACCTTTGCGCTGCCTTTGGTTTGAACGCTTGCCCGCCCCTCGCGGCGACTTTCATCACAGAAACATTGTGGCCAGCATCCAGGAACTTCTGCGGGTCTTGCGGCAGCCCGGCAACCCAAACCTCAAAATGCAGGTGTGCGCCGGTACTGCGGCCGGTCGTGCCCACTTCTGCAATTTTCTGCCCGCGTTTGACCAAATCCCCTTTTTTTACCCAAACCCGTGACGAATGTGCGTAACGCGTGATGAGGTCGTTGCCATGGTCAATTTCGATCATGTTGCCGTATTCGGAATGAAACCGTTGTTCAACCACAATGCCGCCGGCCGCAGCATAAATGGGTGTACCAACCAGCGCTGGAAAATCGAGACCAGTGTGCAGCGCCGTCGCGCCGGTGATCGGGTCGGTACGCCAACCAAAAGGCGATCCAATATCGCTTTCAAGGACTGGCTTTTGCGTCGGCAGCAGAATGCGCTTCATCTTCAGGTCAAACAACTCGCTTTCAAGACCGGTGAGCGCCTGTGTGCGCTGCACTGTCAATTGTTCCAAGCCGGCCATGACTTGTTCGACCTCGTTCAGGGACAATGGGCGCGGAGCAACCAGCGCACCACCAGCACCGGAGGGTTGACGGGCCATCGCAGAAGGTGCGCCAGCCAAACCGGAAACACGCTCACCCAAAGACTCCAACTGTGTCAACTTGGCCTGCAATTCCCCCAAACGCCGCGCCATCAAATCGAGGTTTTCACGCAAAAAACGATCGCGCTGCGCCACATTTTCTTTGGTGAGGATTTGAAACAGTGAGCCGATAATGGGCCAACCTTCTCGCGCGCCCTTGAGCACAACCCAGTGATAAACACCCACCGACAGCAGCATCACCACCAAGGAACAAGCCACCATGGCGGCGACCAGTTGCCCACCGGACAAATGAATGGTGCGCGACTTGGCCAGCCACGCGTCAGTGATGATCAACTGCATCTGCTCTTGTCTCCAAACGCATGAATTCGCGAAAAGCCTTCACTCTGCTGCAAGCCAGTCAGGCCAATGCGTCACTGGCGCGCTTGATGGCGCTGCAGCAAGCCTCGCAAGCGCGGCTCAAAGCGATCGAACATCTGATCCCGCCAGCGCTGCGGCCAAACGTACTATCGGGGCCACTGGAGGACGACGTCTGGTGCCTGCTGCTGCGCAACAACACCACGTGCGCCAAACTGCGGCAACTGCTGCCCGATTTTGAAGCCTGCCTGCGCCGCAATGACCTTGCGGTCAAAGTGATCCGGCTCAAGGTGAGCCGACAACCATAACTGGTGCCGATTGTCGGAATCGAACTGACGACCTACCGCTTACAAGGCGGTTGCTCTACCAACTGAGCTAAATCGGCACGGGCGAGATTTTACTTGATCCGCGTGAGCGTTGGCCGCTTGGCGGCAGGTGATGGTTGTGCTACGGGTTGCGGATCGGGTCGGCTGACTTTCGGGAAAGCCATGCCCTGTCCGTTTTCGCGGGCAAAGACCGCGATCACCTGGTCTACCGGCAGCATGATCTCGCGCGCCACACCGGCAAACCGGGCCTTGAACGAAATGTAGTCGTTGCCCAAGTGCAAGCCAGTGGTTGCGGTCATGCCAATATTTAGTACGATTTCGCCGTCCTTGACGTATTCCATGGGCACCTGCACCGAGGCGTCCACCGCCGCCGTAATGTGTGGCGTGTAGCCATTGTCAGAGCACCACTCGTGGATCGCCCTGATCAGATAAGGGCGGGTCGACGTGCCTGCGGATTCCTGCGCTGCGCTCATCCCGGCACCCTGCTATTTGCGCATAACCTTCTCGGACGGCGTCAATGCTTCAATGTACGCTGGCCGCGAAAAGATGCGCTCGGCGTATTTGAGCAAGGGCGCCGCGTTTTTGCTGAGTTCGATACCGTAATAGTCCAGACGCCACAACAGCGGTGCGATCGCCACGTCGAGCATCGAAAAACCGTCGCCCAACATGAACTTGTTTTTCAGGAATACCGGCGCCAACTGCGTTAACCGATCACGAATATGGGCGCGCGCCTTGTCCAGGGCCTTCTCCTGGTTGGCTTTGGCATTGCGTGATTCCAACGTCGAGACGTGGACAAACAATTCTTTTTCAAAATTAAGCAGAAACAGGCGAACCCGCGCCCGGTCTACCGGGTCACCGGGCATCAACTGCGGATGCGGAAAACGCTCGTCGATGTACTCGTTGATGATGTTCGATTCGTACAAAATGAGATCACGTTCCACCAAAATAGGCACCTGACCATAAGGATTCATCACACTGATGTCTTCGGGCTTGTTGTACAGGTCAACGTCGCGGATTTCAAAATCCATGCCTTTTTCAAACAAGACAAAACGGCAGCGATGAGAAAAAGGACAGGTTGTTCCTGAATAAAGCACCATCATGGCGGGATCTCCTAAAAAAATAAAAGAGCGGGGTGCGTATCGCGGCCCCACTCTCAACGTTCAGCGCACCCCGGAGCGTGCCCTGAACCAGACGTTTTACATTATTTGATGTCTTTCCAGTAAGCCTTGTTGAGCTTCCAGGTCAGAAACGACAAACCGGCCAAAAACACCAGTACCCAGACGCCGACACGCTTGCGCGAGGTTTGTACCGGCTCGGCCATCCACTGCAGGTAGTTGACCAGATCACCGACCGCATTGTCGTACTGCGCGGGCGTCATGGTGCCGGGGGTCAATTGCTCAAAGCCTTTGAACTCCTGCATCTTCTGACCATGGAGGTCCACTTCCGCGAACACAGCGCGCCGGTCACCTTGCAATTCCCAAAGCACATGGGGCATCGCGACATTCGGAAACACCAGGTTGTTCCAACCCGTCTGCTTGGTGTCATCGCGGTAGAACGTGCGCATGTAGGTGTAGAGGTAATCAGCCCCGGTGCCGTTGGCACCGGCACGCGAGCGTGCGATCACGGTCAAATCAGGCGGCGTATTGCCAAACCAGGCCTTGGCCTGCTTCGGATCGATCGACGCCTTCATGGTGTCGCCGATTTTGGCGTCGGTCAGCAGCAAGTTGCTTTTGATCTGCTCCTGCGTCAAGCCCAGGTCAGTCAGGCGCGTGTAGCGCATGTAAGCCGCAGAATGACAGTTCAAACAATAATTGACAAACAGCTTGGCACCGTTTTGCAACGCGCCCATGTCATTGATGCGATTGGGCGCCTTATCCCAGGCAGGGCCGCCAGTGTTGGCCTGCGCCGTCGACCCGAACGCACACACCAGCATCAAGCCAGAAAGAAATTTTTTGGTCAAACCCATGGTTGTCATGAATAGTCTCCGAATCAGTGGGCCGTGAAGTTGACGCGGTCAGGCACGGACTTGAAGGGGCCGACGCGACTCCACCAAGGCATCAGCAGGAAGAAGGCGAAGTAAAACAGCGTCCCGATCTGCGCTACCCGACTAAAAAGCGGCGATGGTGGCAAAGTGCCGAGGTACCCCAAAATCGCAAAGTCGATCACAAAAACGGCGTACAGGTATTTGTGCCAGCTCGGCCGATAGCGAATCGACTTGACCGCACTGTTGTCCAGCCAGGGCAGGAAGAACAGGATCACTACGCCGCCGCCCATGGCGACCACACCCCAGAACTTGGCGTCGATCGACAGCATCATGGCCAGTACCACGACCGCGCCAGCGGCGATGATGGCCTTGAAAATCGTAGGCATCTTGCCTTTGAGCACAGCCAGGCCAGCGCCTAGCACCACACAGGCCATCAACACGTACATCAGCTCGGTGGTTACCGCTCGCAACAGTGAATAAAACGGGGTGAAGTACCACACCGGCGCAATGTGCAAGGGCGTCTGGAACGGATCAGCTGGAATGAAGTTGTTGTACTCCAGGAAGTAGCCACCCATCTCTGGCGCAAAAAACACGATCGCGGTGAACACGATCAGGAAGACGCTGACGGCAAAAATATCGTGCACCGAGTAGTACGGATGAAACGGAATGCCGTCCAGTGGAATCCCGTTGGCATCTTTGGTTGCCTTGATTTCAACACCGTCGGGGTTGTTGGAGCCCACTTCGTGCAAGGCGATGATGTGCGCCACTACCAAGCCCAGCAAAACCAGCGGCACAGCGATCACGTGGAAGCTGAAAAAGCGGTTCAAGGTGGCATCACCGACGACAAAATCACCCCGGATCAGCAAGGCCAGGTCCGGCCCGACAAACGGAATCGCCGAGAACAGGTTAACGATCACCTGCGCACCCCAATAGCTCATCTGGCCCCAGGGCAACAGGTAGCCCATGAAGGCCTCCGCCATCAGCGCCAAGAAGATACCGCAACCGAACAGCCAGACCAGTTCACGCGGCTTGCGGTAACTGCCGTACATCAGGCCACGGAACATGTGCAGGTAAACCACGACAAAAAACGCCGAGGCACCGGTGGAGTGCATATAGCGGATCATCCAGCCCCAAGGCACGTCGCGCATGATGTATTCGACCGAACCAAACGCCAGCGCAGCGTCGGGCTTGTAGTGCATCACCAGAAAAATGCCGGTAACAATCTGGATAACCAGCACCAGCAGCGACAACACGCCAAAAACGTACCAGATATTGAAGTTTTTGGGCGCGTAGTACTCGCTCATGTGCGCCTTGAACAGCACCGACAACGGGAACCGGTTGTCGATCCAGTTCAGTGTCTTGGCACCCGCCGAGGCATTGGGGGAGATTTCGTGGAATTCGGCCATGTTGAGTGTCCTTAGGCTTGCTTGTCGTCACCAATAAGCAACTTGGTGTCAGAGAGGTACATGTGCGGAGGCACTTCCAGATTGTCGGGCGCAGGCATGTTCTTGAAAACGCGTCCTGCCAGGTCAAACATGGAACCGTGGCAAGGGCACAGGAAACCGCCCTCCCAATCGTCGGGCAGCGACGGCTGAGCACCTTTCTGGAATTTATCCGACGGCGAACACCCCAGATGCGTGCAAATGCCAACCGTGACCAGGTACTCCGGCTTGATCGAACGGGTTGCGTTGCGCGCGTAGGCCGGCGCCTGCTCTTCGGGCTTGCGCGTTGAACTGGGATCGACCAGCTTCGGGTCGATCTTGGGCAAGGCAGCCAGCTGCTCCGGCGTGCGGCGCACGATCCAGACCGGTTTGCCGCGCCATTCCACCGTCATCTTTTCACCGGGTTTCAGGGCGGAAATATCAGCCTCGACCGCGGCACCGGCCGCTTTGGCTTTCTCAGACGGCTGAAAAGAGCTGACAAACGGCACCACCGCTGCCACACCACCCACCGCACCAGCACAACCTGATGCAATCAACCACGTCCGCTTGCTGGAATCAACCGATCCACTGTCGGCAAGAGCTTCACTCATGGGAATCCTCAAAGAAAAAAACCAAGGACAGGTAACAACCTTCAATTCTAACCGAGCGACCTTTGCGCGAAGCTGACCAAGCCACCATGGTCAACGCTACCGCGGGGTATTTACCGGCGGCTTGTGTCGACCCGCAGAAAGCTGCCGCGCCATGACAATCGCCTCGATCAGACTGGACGCGTCCGCGCGTCCCGTGCCGGCAATGTCAAACGCCGTGCCGTGGTCGGGGCTGGTACGCACCAGCGGCAGGCCGAGCGTCACATTGACACCTTTTTCCACCCCCATGTATTTCACTGGAATCAGACCCTGGTCGTGGTACATCGCCAGCACCACGTCAAATTCACCGGGTTGACCCGCTCTGGCGCGGGCGCGCATGAACACCGTGTCAGGCGGCTGCGGATCACTCACCTGCAGCCCCTGCAACCGGGCCGCCGCCACCGCGGGCACGATGACGTCCAGCTCTTCCCGACCAAACAAGCCGCCCTCACCGGCGTGTGGATTGACACCGGCCACCCCGATGCGCGGCGCGCGCCCCAATACCGCCTGCAATGAATGGTGGGTAATCAGCAAGGTCTGCAGCACATTGTCAAACGTCACTGCTGCCAACGCCTCGCGCAGCGCGACATGGATACTGACCAGCACGACGCGCAGTTCGTCGTTGGCCAGCATCATGCGCACCGGGCATTGATCCACAGACAGCCCCGCGTGTGCCGCCGCCAGCGACTGCAATAACTCGGTATGCCCGGGAAAAGAGTCAAAAGGCGCACCAGCCAGCGCCAGCGCGGCCTTGTTCAGCGGTGCCGTCACCAGCGCCGCCACCTCACCGCGCAGTGCAGCATTGGCGGCCCAGACGATACAGTCGCCGGCCACTTGACCTGCCTGCGCGTTCACCTGTCCAAAGGGTACCGGCACAGCCCCTGTTGCCAAAGCCGAACTGGCAATGGGCAACAGCGCAATGCAACGCGGCGGACACTGCAGCGCCTCCTGCGCATGGGAAATGACCGCTATCGGCAGCGCGATCCCGTCAGCGGCCACGACCCGCGCCGCGCGGCGCAGCGTTGCCAGGTCACCCACCACAAAGCAGCCCTGTGTTTGCTGCGGCGCGTCGCGAAAGGCCTTGACGATGATTTCCGGGCCAATGCCAGCGGCGTCCCCTTGGGTGATGACGATGGGCGACGGCGGTTGTTCGATAGTCATGAAAGTTCAGGCCGAGTTATCAATGTCGATAAATTCGTGCTGCAGCCCAAACCGCTGCGCCAAATGGGCCGCGACTGCGGGCGCGCCGTAGCGCTCGGTGGCGTGATGGCCGCAGGCCAGGTAAGCCACACCACATTCACACGCCAGATGCGCCTGAGGCTCGGATAATTCGCCGGTGATGAACGCATCTGCCCCAGCGGCAATGGCCGCCTCAAAGTAGTTTTGCGCACCACCACTGCACCATGCTACTTTTTTTATACCTGCTTGCGCTTGATTTATAAGGGCTACAGGCCGATTCAGTACATCACTTACGTGGTCTGCCAGGGCCTGTGCGCCGGGCCAGGCCTGACCATTGGCGGCAACGCCGAGCCATCCCAGGTCTTGTTCGCCAAAGCGGGATTGGCCAACCAGGCCGAGCTTGAGGCCCAGCTGGGCGTTGTTACCTAACTCTGGATGCGCGTCCAGCGGCAGGTGGTAAGCCAGCAGATTGATATCGTGCGCCAGCAGCAACGCCAGCCGCTGTTTCATCCAGCCGGTGACGCAGCCGCTTTGGCCACGCCAGAACAGACCGTGGTGGACAAAAATGGTGTCGGCACCCGCCGCAATGGCCGCTTCAATAAGTGCCCGACTGGCGGTAACCCCTGAGACGATTTTGTGCACCTGGTCGACACCTTCCACCTGCAGCCCGTTGGGGCCATAGTCGCGAAAACGTTCCGGCTGCAGCAAAGCGTCTGCCGCGGCGACCAGATCACGCCGATCCATCATGCAAGCCTGGGAAAAATCATCATGCACGAATGATAAGCGCCACGCTCAGGGCTGACCAATGTCGACAGGTGCGTCTTCCAGCTGCGCATCGCAATCGCAGCCGTCACCGGCCGCAACCCAGCGTCCAGCCAACCGACCCAACAACCAGGCCAGCGCTGGCACCGCAAAATGCAGCGCAGCAGGCAAGCGCGCGCGCAAGACCGCCCCCGGAGCGGTCATGGCACCACACCGGTACAACGCCCCATCGTCCTGCCAGCGTAGCGCGTCGCACGCACCGGTGCGCCGCCCACTGAGCAACACACCCAGCGGACAAGGTGCCAGCAAGCAGCACACGCCACAACCATTGCACGGCGCGCCCAGGTCCGGCTTGAGCGGCGCCTGCGCAAAAATGGGGATTGTTGGCATCGCGTGCATTGAAAAAATCTGCTGTGCCTACAATTTAGCGCAACGCGCAGCGCGGCTGCTTTTGACGCGGCAAAGACCTCGCCATCGCATTCTTTTTCAACTTGAATCCCTTTTTGCGGGCTTTGCCCTTTTGATCATGAAACGTTTTTGGTTGTTGTTTTCGCAATCTGTCACCGTGCTGCTGGCGGCCTATTTTGTCGTGGGTACGCTCAAGCCCGGCTGGTTGCCGCAGCGCGGCGCGGGTGGTGCGGTGGCCGTGCTTGAGGCGCCGGCAACAAACGCCTTGGTCGCACCTGCTGGCAGCTTCCGTCTGGCGGCGCAGAAATCCTCGGCGGCGGTGGTCAGCATCAACACCAGCAAAAATGCCCGCCGCAGCCCGCAGCAGATGGACCCTTGGTTTAAGTTCTTTTTTGGTGAGCAACCCCGCGAGCCACAAGTGGGGCTGGGCAGCGGCGTCATCGTCAGCGCGGATGGCTATATTCTGACCAACAACCATGTGGTCGAGGGCGCCGATGAAATTGAGGTGGTTCTAAATGACAGCCGGCGCACGGCGGCCAAGGTCATCGGTACCGACCCCGATTCTGACCTGGCGGTGCTGAAAATCAGCCTCGACCGCCTGCCAGTGATCGTCTTGGGTAATTCCAGTTCGTTGCAAGTGGGTGACCAGGTGCTGGCCATCGGCAACCCGTTTGGCGTCGGCCAAACCGTCACCAGCGGCATTGTCAGTGCGCTCGGGCGCAACCAGCTGGGTATCAACACGTTTGAGAACTTCATCCAGACCGACGCTGCCATCAACCCGGGTAATTCGGGTGGCGCGTTGGTTGACATCAACGGCAACCTGCTGGGCATCAACACCGCCATCTATTCGCGTTCGGGTGGCAGCATGGGCATCGGCTTTGCCATTCCGGTATCAACGGCCAAAATGGTGTTGGAGGGTATCGTCTCAGACGGCCAGGTCACGCGTGGCTGGATCGGCGTCGAGCCCAATGAACTCACGCCAGAGCTGGCGCAGACCTTTGGCGTGGCTGCCGATCAGGGCGTCATCATCACCGGCGTGCTGCAAGACGGACCGGCGGCCAAAGGTGGCATGAAGCCAGGGGACGTGGTAACCGGGGTTGCAGGCCAGGCGGTACACAACGTCTCTGAGTTGCTCTCCAGCGTGGCTGCACTCAAACCCGGGGTAAACGCTGCTTTTGAGGTGCAACGCCCGCAAGGGGCGGCTACCTTGCAAGTCGCCCCGGGCGTTCGCCCGCGGCCGCGTCAAACTGTCGAATAACGCTCAAGACGACGATGCCGCGGCGCTGTCGTCTTCGGGCGCTTTGGTGTGCCTGATAAACAGTTGCGCCGCCCAGATGCCAACTTCGTACAGCAAACACATCGGAATTGCCAGCGACAACTGCGAAACCACATCTGGCGGTGTCACGATGGCGGCAATGATGAACGCCAGCACAACGAAATAGCCGCGGAATTCTTTCAGTTTTTCGATGCTGAAAATGCCCATGCGCGCCAGCACCACCACCACCACCGGTACCTCAAACGCCATGCCAAAAGCCAAAAACATATTGAGCACAAAGCCCAGATAAGCCTCAATATCAGGCGATGCGGTGATGCTGGTCGGGGCAAAGCTCTGGATGAACGCAAACACCCGACCAAAGACAAAAAAGTAGCAAAACGCCACGCCGACAAAAAACAGCAGCGTGCTCGACACCACCAGCGGCAGCACCAGTTTTTTCTCGTGCGTGTACAAGCCCGGCGCCACAAACGCCCACAACTGGTAGAGCACCACCGGCAGGGCCAGCATGAAGGCGGCCATCAGCAACACCTTCAGCGGTACCATGAACGGCGAGATCACCGAAGTGGCAATCATCGTCGCCCCTTTGGGCAAATGCGCCACCAGGGGTGCGGCCATCAGGTCGTACAACGCGCCGGGCCCCGGATAAATACCCAACACCACGGCCATGACCACCACCGCCATTGCGGCCTTGACCAGGCGGTCACGCAATTCGATCAGGTGCTGGACAAACGGCTGCTCGGTACCGGCCAGTTCGTCGTCTTTTTTTGGGGAATCGCTCATCAATTCGATAATTTCGGGCGAAAGCGCGCCACCCGGGCCGCGCCGGACAAGGCCTTGGTGCGCACGCCGACTCGGGCTTTGTACCAGTTGGGCATGGCGCCTTGCTTCAAGCGCCAGTTTTTCTTGGGATGCTGGTACTCGGGTACGGGTTCGGGCAGCGATGGCCGGTAATCGGAGGCGCTGTCGGACGCTTCGGCGGTCGCCTCAGCCCACGATTTTTCAAAGTCTGCGGCGTTGCTCTGCACCGACTGCTGCACATCTTTGGCAGCGCCTTCGACCGTTTCCTTCATTTTTTTGAGCTCGTCGAGCTCCATCGAGCGGCTGACCTCGGCCTTGACGTCACTGACGTAGCGCTGCGCCTTGCCAATGAGCGTGCCCACCGTGCGCGCCACCCGCGGCAATTTCTCGGGGCCAATGACGATCAGCGCCACCGCGCCGATCATCGCCAGCTTGGAAATCCCCAGATCAATCATGCGAGCTGCGCGTCAAACACATCAGGACTTTTGCTTGGCTTCAACGTCGATGGTGGTCTTCTCGGCAGCCGGTGCATCACTGGTGACTTGCGACGCAGCAGGCTTGTCCTCGGGGGACGCGCCGCCGTCTTTCATGCCCTCTTTGAAGCCCTTGACCGCGCCGCCGAGGTCGGAGCCAATGTTTTTAAGCTTTTTGGTACCAAACACCATGATGACGATCAACAAGACGATCAGCCAGTGCCAAATAGAAAAGGAACCCATGGTGAATCTCCTAACGAATGGTGAAATTTTAGACGGGCGCACACTCAGCCCAGGGTCAAAGCGCCGGATTATCCCCGCAACCAGGGGCGCGGACCACCCATGACGTGAATATGCAGGTGATGCACCTCCTGCGCGCCCTCGGCCCCGGTGTTGCAGAGCATGCGAAAGCCCCCCACGGGGTAAGGATTACAGCCTTCTTGCAGTGCCAGTTTGGGCACCAAGATCATCATGCGCCCCATCAACGCGGCATGGTCGTCGGTCAGCAAGGCCATCGACGGGATATGCATTTTGGGAATGAGCAAGAAATGCACCGGCGCCCACGGGTGAATGTCATGAAAAGCGTACAACTCGTCGTCCTGGTAAACCAATTTGGACGGAATCTTGCCCGCGATGATTTTGCAAAACAGGCAATCCGGGTCGTGATCCACCACGTGTTCAATCATGCTGCAATCTCCATTGGCAAACCCTTGTTCAGCCGCACCATGCCGCTGACGATGCGGTACAAAAACCAGACCGAAATGACCAGCCAGGCCAGCCAGCCCGGCAACAGAAACAACAACCACAGCGGCGCCGTCACCAGGTAAAGCAGCCCGGCGATCAACACCGTTCGGATGCGCCAACGAAAATGCGACGCGTGCCAAGTGCCCACCGCGTCACTGCGCTTGACCAGGTCAATCACCAGCGCCACCAGCAGCAGCACCGGGCCCGCTTGCGCCCCCGGAATCAATGCTGCCACCGCCACAATCAAATGCAGCACGTAGCTCACTGTGCCCCAGGCGTTGAGGCCGTTGAGCGTTTGCACGTCAAGCTCGCCGAGCTCGTTGGCGCTTCCTGGTGCCTTGCTGAAGTCTTCGGTCATGACACGCCTTTCATGGACTGGGCTTCGCGCTCTTTCACCTTGCGCAGCGCTTTTTCTTCCAGGCCGCTCATTCCCGCGCGGCGCTGCAGCTCGGCAATCACGTCGGCGGGCTTGAGTCCATAGTGCGCCAGCGCGATCATGCTGTGAAACCACAGGTCAGCTACCTCGTAAACCACTTTGGACTTGTCGCCACCGTAGTCGGCGTCTTTGGCGGCCATCACCACTTCGGTGGCTTCCTCGCCAATTTTCTTCAGGAAGGCGTCCGGCCCCTTGTGCAGCAGGCGCGCCACGTAGCTGGCCTCGGGGTTACCACCGTGCGCGGGCAGACGCGATTCGATCACGGCGGCCAAGCCGGCCAGGGCATCGGAAGAATTGGGTTCAGTGCGCATCAGCTTTTGTAAATGGTTTGCGGGTCTTTCAACACCGGATCAATGGTTTTCCAGTCACCATTGTCATACACCCGGAAGAAACAGCTGTGCCGACCGGTGTGACAAGCCAGACCCGGCGTGTGGCCAGTTTGCGTGACCTTGAGCAAGACCACGTCGGCATCGCAATCCACGCGAATTTCATGAACGGTTTGCACGTGGCCCGATTCTTCACCTTTGAACCAGAGTTTGTTGCGCGATCGGCTGAAATACACCGCCCGGCCCAGCTCGGCGGTCTTTTGCAGTGCCTCACGGTTCATCCAGGCCAGCATCAGCACGTCGCCACTGCCCTGCTCTTGGGCAATCGCAGGTACCAGGCCCAGCGCGTCCCATTTGATCGTTTCAATAAAGTTCATGGAAGAATTGTCCTAGATTTCATCCTCGCGCAGGAAGATGCGACAAACCACGGACATCGCGGAACCGGCTTTGCCGGGCCGCAGATGTCGCCCCAGCAGGGGCAAGGCGTAGCGACACGCAGTGCGCAAAGACTACAGGGGTTGCTAAATCCTGACGGGGATGCCGCGCTCGGCCATGCGTGCCTTGGCCTGCGCCACGGTGAACTCACCGTAGTGAAAAATGCTGGCCGCCAGCACTGCGTCAGCCCCACCGAGTTGGATGCCATCAGCCAAATGGTCCAGCGTGCCAACACCGCCCGACGCGATCACCGGCACACTCACCGCATCACTCACCGCACGGGTCAGGTCCAGGTCAAAGCCGCTTTTGGTGCCGTCACGGTCCATGCTGGTCAGCAAAATTTCACCCGCACCAAAGTCGACCATCTGCCGCGCCCAGGCAAGCGCGTCCAGCCCGGTGTTTTTGCGCCCACCGTGGCTATAGACGTCCCAACCCGCGCCCAGCGGCTGACCCTGGGCATCCAGCCGGTCCAGATCAGCGCCCACACGGCGTTTCGCATCAATAGCCACCACAATGCACTGCGCACCGTATTTGCCCGATGCGTCACGAATCACCTGCGGGTTGGCAATGGCTGCGGAATTGAAACTGGTTTTATCGGCCCCGGCGTTGAGCAAACGGCGCACGTCGTCCACCGTGCGCACGCCACCGCCCACCGTCAGCGGAATGAACACCTGGCTGGCAACGGCCTCAATGATGTGCAAAATCAGATCACGCCCATCGCTGGTGGCGGTGATGTCCAAAAAGGTGAGTTCGTCAGCGCCTTGTTCGTTGTAACGCGCAGCAATTTCCACCGGGTCACCAGCGTCGCGCAGCTCAACAAAGTTGACACCTTTGACGACGCGACCACCGGTCACGTCCAGGCAGGGGATGATTCGTTTGGCGAGCATGCTCAATGGTCCACTGTGAACGGGGTTTGCCACAACACCTGGCCGACTCGCGCAATGTGTTCAAGCAACTCGGGGTTGTCGATGTGATTCATCAGCGTCAGGTCAACCTCCCAAGGCAACATGAGGTCGTCAACCTGATTGACAAGTTGCAACAACTCACCAAAGGACATCTCGGGCGCGTCAAGCGCGATGTCAATGTCTGAACCCTCACGGTAAGACCCCTTGGCTCTTGACCCATACAACGTGGCTTGACGAATCTGGGGGTAAGTGGCCAGCAACGAGCGCAACAAGTGCAACGAGCGCGTCGATAGTCCGAACTCAGCACAACGCGTGTCTGCTGGCACTGATGCTGCTGGTTCAAGAATTCGCGGCATTTTGAATAACTTGCATCTTTTGAGCGAACGCAGACAACAGATTTGAATAGTTTTCTGTCACACGGCTGGCAATCAAATTGGCCGTTTCATCGTTGTAAGTGTGTGAAGACAGGTTACGACTGACGATCATTTCCATCCAGGTCTCGCCTTCGTGAATCAACCCGGCCTTGAACGCTGCGCGGGTGGAATCGCGCGAGGCCATCAAATTTTCCTGGCCCAAGCTCATCAAGTAGTCCTTCATGACGTTCCA
Source organism: Comamonadaceae bacterium CG_4_10_14_3_um_filter_60_75 (assembly GCA_002784245.1). Taxonomy (GTDB): domain Bacteria; phylum Pseudomonadota; class Gammaproteobacteria; order Burkholderiales; family Burkholderiaceae_C; genus Rhodoferax. Next base: position 1,278 of record PFKL01000004.1, on the reverse strand, counting down.
GGCCAACTCATGCGTGAACTCAAAGGCCTGAATCAAGCCCTGCTGCTCCAAATTGCTCAAAGGACGCTCGCGACTCAAAGCCACGGCAGATTGAAGCCGCTGCAAAGCCTTGAGATAGTTGTGCAGTCGCTGCTGCCAGCGGATATCGTCAGCCATTGAGCTCATCGGCCCGCGCCTGGGCGGCTTCAAAGTCAAGGTCGCCGCTGTAGATGGCGCGGCCACAGATCACGCCCTCGATGCCTTCGTCTTCGACCGCACACAGGGCTTCAATGTCGGCCAGTTTGGACAAGCCGCCCGAGGCAATCACCGGGATGGTCAAGGCCTGCGCAAGCCGCACCGTGGCCTCGATGTTGATGCCGGTGAGCATGCCGTCGCGGCCAATGTCGGTGTAGATGATCGATTCCACGCCAAAGTCTTCGAATTTTTTGCCCAGGTCGACCACGTCGTGGCGGGTGAGTTTGCTCCAGCCGTCGGTGGCCACTTTGCCGTCTTTGGCATCCAGGCCGACGATGATGTGGCCACCAAACGCGGTGCAGGCATCTTGCAAAAAGCCCGGGTTGCGCACCGCAGCAGTGCCGATGATGACGTAGCGCAGGCCGGCATCCAGGTAGCGCTCGATGGTGTCGAGGTCGCGAATGCCGCCGCCCAACTGCACGTCGACCTCGCTGCCAATGTCTTTGAGTATCTTGCGAATGGCGGCTTCGTTCTTGGGTTGACCGGCAAACGCGCCATTCAGGTCCACCAGGTGCACACGCCGGGCACCCTTGTCAACCCAGCTGCGCGCCATCACCGCTGGCTCTTCGCTGAAGGTGGTGGCAAGTTTCATATCGCCTTGTTGCAGGCGCACGCAATGGCCGTCTTTGAGATCGATCGCTGGAATTAAAAGCATGATGCTTCGCGTTGGAGGGTGGAAAAAAACGAGGAGAAAACCGTCGGTCTGGAAAGCGATGGCTGATTCAAGCCTGGCGCAGGGCGCTCACAAAACAGTGGGTCGGTGACATGACGGGTGTCAGACAGAGCTGAATCAGGGATTCCAATGAAGAAAATTGCGGTACAGCGCCAGCCCGTGGTCAGCGCTTTTTTCGGGATGAAACTGTGTGGCAAAAATATTATCACGTGCAATGGCCGAACAAAAGCGCTGGCCGTAGTCGGTCTCGCCTGCGCTGTGGCGTGCATCCGACGGTTTGGCGTAAAAACTGTGCACAAAATAGAAGTAACTGCCGTCGGGCACGTCGCCCCACACCGGGTGTTTGGCACCGTCGTGCGCGATTTGCCATA
>PFKL01000102.1 GCA_002784245.1 Comamonadaceae bacterium CG_4_10_14_3_um_filter_60_75 | reverse complement strand
CTGGCTGCCCGCGCGTGACCAGGCTTACCTTGGCGTGTTGGTGGATGACCTGATCACCCAGGGCGTGACCGAGCCCTACCGCATGTTCACCAGTCGCGCCGAATTCCGCCTGCAACTGCGTGAAGACAACGCCGATGCCCGCCTGACCGAAGTGGGGCGGCAATTGGGCCTGGTGGACGATGCGCGCTGGGCCGCCTTTAACCAAAAACGTGACGCTGTTTCACGTGAAACAGAACGCCTGCGTAGCATCTGGGTCAGCCCCAAGAATCTGGAGGCAGCGGAGTCTGAACGTGTCTTGGGCAAGGCGATTGACCATGAATACAACTTGGCCGAGCTGCTGCGCAGACCGGATGTGAGCTATCAATCGCTGATGTCGCTGGATGGTGGCAAGTACGCGTCGAGCGAATTGTCAGCCCATGTTTCACGTGAAACAGGTGCGCTGTCCCCGCAAGCCGCGCTGGCAGCGGTGGTGATTGAGCAGGTGGAAATTGCCGCCAAATACTCGGGCTACATCGACCGCCAAAAAGATGATGTGCAACGTGCCGCCCATTACGAGAACCTGAAACTGCCGCAAGACCTGGACTACATGCAGGTCAGCGCCTTGAGCATTGAGGCGCGGCAAAAGCTCAACCGCCACAAGCCCGAGACGCTGGGTCAGGCTTCGCGCATCTCTGGCATCACGCCGGCAAGCATCTCCCTGCTGACAATTCATTTAAAAAAAACCAAGTTCAAAGGGTTTGAGCGGCAAGACGACCGGCAGCGTGATGAGACCTTGCGTCCGGTGCTGGTGGGTGCGGGTGGTGATGCGTCTGGTGATGAATCTGCCGGTGCGGCGGTCTGATGACAACCTTGGAGCACACACTGCGACAGGGCTTGGCCGAGCTTGGCCTGGCTCTGTCAGACACACAAACTGCCCAGCTTCTGGCCTATTTGGCCTTGATCGAAAAGTGGACTAAGGTCTACAACCTGACGGCGGTACGCGCCCCGGCGGAGATGCTGACGCACCATCTGCTGGACAGTCTGGCGGTGATTGCACCGCTACGGCGACAGTTGCAGCAGGGTCCCGTTGATCCGGTGGTGGCGAGCGACGAGTTATGCCCCTTAAGTGCGCTTCAGCCCCAAAGTGCACGACCTGTGCGTCTGCTGGATGTTGGCTCCGGCGCTGGACTGCCTGGTGTGGTGATCGCCATTTGCTGCCCTGACATCACCGTGCATTGTGTCGATACCGTCGCCAAAAAGGCGGCTTTTATTCAGCAGGTGGCGGTTTCACTGAAGCTGCCCAACTTGCGCGGTATTCATGCGCGGGTGGAAAACCTCACTGACAAATACGATGTCATCAGTTCGCGCGCCTTTGCTTCTCTTGCGGATTTCACCACTTGGTCGCGCAACGCGTTGGCCGAGCAGGGGGTCTGGATGGCGATGAAGGGCAAGCATCCTGCAGATGAGTTGGCTGCTTTGCCTGCCGATGTGCGGGTGTTTCACGTGGAACAGTTGCAGGTTCCGGGGTTGGATGCTGAACGGTGCATGGTGTGGATGCGGCCTGCGTTGGCTGTATGACATTGCCGTTGGCGGTTGGGTTGCCGCTTTAACAGCCAAAGAAATTGCAGGGTTTGTGGTCACGCTGCTTTTGCGGAATCAGCCGGGCGATGCGCTTTGCTACGTGTCCCCCGGCCTTCGGCCTCCTCCTTGGCCTCCGCAAAGCGCATCACCCGGCTGATTCGGTGTGGTCATGGGTCTGCTGGCAAGGGAACTCCTTGAACTTGTCTGCGTAGCGTAGGTGGAGTTCAGTCCGCCATCGTGATACCAGCGGCCCTAAGCGCAACCACTCTGAACAACAGAGCTTCTCCTTAAGCGTCCAGGCACGGTGATTGGGTTATGTGACCGGGCTTTGGGGTGTGAGGCGCGCGCCGACAGACGCTGGCGTACTGGGCCCTCTGTTTCGCGCGTGTTCACACCCCAAAACCGCATGCGCATGACCCAGTCGCCGTGCCGGGTTTGCCAAGATGTAGACAAGGTGCTGAGCTACCTTTATTAATGCCAGTTGGCCGCGCTCTTTCAAAGCAGCAAGCCGTCACAGTCAACCCAAGGCCAGTTCCAACGTAAACTCCCCGCTTCCCCAAATCAAAGATTCCCATGCTCGGCACCACCGACTACGCCACTTTCGTCATCACCATTCTGGTCTTTCTGCTGGTCCTCGGTCCGGGCAACCCGGCGCTGATCACCTCCACCAGCAAGGGCAGTTTTCGCGGTGAATTGGCGGCAACTTTTGGTGTCATTCTGGGCGGCCAGGTGCTGATATGGTCGGCTATTGCCGGCGTTGCGGCGCTGCTGACCGCCTACCCGAATGTGTTTCATGCCATGCATTGGCTTAGCGCGGCTTATTTAGCCCGGCTCGGTGCGAAGTTGCTGTTGGCCAAACCGGGTGCAGCGCCGGTGCTGCAGATTAAGCCGCACCATTACCTCAAGCAGGTGATGACGATCATGTTGCTCAACCCCAGGGCGATTCTGTTTTACATGGCTTTTTTCCCGCTGTTTGTCGACCTGGCGCGCCAGCAAGGCCTGGTGACGTATGCGTTCATGGCGGCCACCATCGCCGTGCTGACTTTTTTCTGTGGCCTGACCGCCACGCTGCCGATGCTTTTTTTGGCCGGAAAAGTCCGCGCCAATCCGCTCATCTCCCGGATTTTGGAAAGAGTGGCTGGCGTCTTTTTTGTCGGGTTTGGCATCAAACTGGCGGCATCCAACTGATATTTCAGCCCATCCATGTCCCGGTTTCACGTGAAACAATTCAAGCGACCCATTTTCAATTTTTCTGAGTAAGCAGCCCATGGCCAAAATTTTCTGTATTGCCAACCAAAAAGGTGGCGTTGGCAAAACCACTTCCACCGTCAACCTGGCCGCTGGCCTGGCCAAGGTCGGACAGCGGGTGCTGATGGTCGATCTGGACCCGCAGGGCAACGCCACCATGGGCTCGGGCGTCGACAAGCGCAAGCTCGAACTCAGCGTCTACGACGTGTTGCTGGAATCGCATTCGGTGAAAGAAGTCAAGGTGCAAAGCACCAAGCTGGTTGAGGCCGGTTGCAGTTACGACATCCTGGGAGCCAACCGCGAGCTCGCCGGGGCCGAGGTCGAAATGGTCAGCCTGGAGCGGCGCGAAAAGCGCCTGAAGACCGCGTTAGCTGTAGTTGACGGTGACTACGACTTTGTCCTGATCGACTGCCCGCCGAGCCTGTCGCTGCTGACGCTCAATGGTTTGTGTTGCGCGCATGGTGTCATCGTGCCGATGCAGTGCGAGTACTTTGCGCTGGAAGGCCTCGCCGACCTGGTTAACACCATCAAGCAGGTGCACGCCAACCTGAACAAAGACCTGGCCATCATCGGCTTGCTGCGTGTGATGTTTGACCCACGCATCACGTTGCAGCAACAGGTGAGCGAACAGCTTAAGGCGCGCTTTGGCGACAAGGTATTCAACACCGTTATTCCGCGCAATGTGCGGCTGGCCGAGGCGCCCAGCTACGGCGTACCCGGCGTGGTGTTTGACCCCAGCAGCAAAGGCGCGCAGGCCTTTGTGGCGTTTGCGCAAGAGATGGTCGAGCGCATTGAGAAAATTTAGCCAAATTGGCCTCTAGCCCATATCAATCAAGCGCGAGTAGCTATAAAAATAAGAGTATGAATCCGCGTCAAATCCTGCTCCTGCCAGGCTGGCAAAACTCCGGCCCGGGCCATTGGCAAAGCCTGTGGCAAGACCAGTTTGGCTACACACGGGTAGAGCAGCATGACTGGTTGCGTCCGTTGCGCGGTGACTGGATCGCCCGGCTGGAAGACGTGGTGCTCAGCGTCGACTCCCCGGTGGTGCTGGTGGCGCATAGCCTGGGCTGCCAACTGGTGACCGCGTGGGCGCAAATTTCAAAAAATACCCAGCGTGTGCAAGGCGCACTGCTGGTGGCACCGGGCGATGCCGAGCGCGACGCGCTGCGCGCGTTGCTGCCCAGCTGGTCGCCGCTGGTATTGAACAAGCTGCCGTTCAAAAGTACGCTGGTTGTCAGCAGCGACGACCCTTATTGCACACCCGCGCGCGCTGCCCGGTTTGCCAGTGCCTGGGGTTCGGACCTGGTCGCTATCGGTGCGGCGGGCCATATCAACGCCGACTCTGGCTTGGGCGACTGGCCACAGGGCCAGGCGCTGCTGCAAACTCTGATTCAAAGTTAAGGAGGATTTCTCATGGTCACCAAAAAACTCAAAGGCCTGGGCCGCGGTCTTGAAGCCCTGCTGGGCCCCACGGCCGACGACACGTTTTCGCTTGACGGCGCTACCGTCAACCTGGCCAACAGCGGTCAGCCGTCGACACTGCTGCTTACCGACATGGTGGCCGGCCAGTACCAGCCGCGCACGCGCATGGACGAGGGCGCTTTGTATGAGCTGGCCGAGTCCATCAAGGCGCAAGGCATCATGCAGCCGATTCTGGTGCGCCGTTTGAGCGATGCCGACGCGCAAGCCAAACGCGCCCAAATGGCCTCCGACACGGGCGGCGCGCTGCGGCCGCTGTACGAAATCATCGCCGGTGAGCGGCGTTTTCGTGCCGCCAAACTGGCAGGCCTGGACAGCGTGCCGGTGCTGGTGCGCGACGTCCCCAACGAGGCCGCTGCCGCCATGGCGCTGATTGAGAACATGCAGCGCGAAGACCTCAACCCGCTGGAAGAAGCGCAGGGCCTGCAGCGCCTGATCAAGGAATTTGGCCTGACGCACGAGAGCGCCGCGCAAGCCGTGGGCCGCAGCCGCAGTGCCGCCAGCAATTTGTTGCGCCTGCTGAACCTGGCTGACCCGGTGCAAACCATGTTGATGGCTGGTGACATCGACATGGGCCACGCGCGTGCGCTGCTGGCGTTGGACAAAGCCACGCAGATCACAGCAGCCAGCCAGATTGCCGCCAAAAAAATGTCGGTGCGCGAAGCCGAAAGCCTGGTGAAAAAACTAGCCGCCGAGTTTTCGCTGGTGGCAACCAAACCCAAGAAAGAAAAGTCGCGTGATATCAAACGCATTGAAGAAGAGCTGTCCGATTTGCTGATGGCGGTGGTGGAAGTGCGCGTCAAAAAACGCGTCAAACGCCAGGGTCGCGTCGAAGACGTTGGTGAGATCGGCGTAGGTTTTGGCTCGCTCGACGAACTCAATGGACTGATCGACAAGCTGCGCGGCGCTGCGGGGCGCTGAACCCGTTGGCAGCGTGATTTTCTTCCCGTTTTAGCGCCGTGATGTTGGGCGTGCACCGACTCCCTTGGCCCCTGCCCGCAATCCTGGTTTGGGGCCTGTCCTGGCTGTTGTTTGCCGGCCTGGCCAGCATGGGCGTCGCCCCCTCGCTGGCCTTGGCTTGGGTCGGTGCGCTGGGTGTGGCCGCCAGCGTGCTGGGCACCACCTGGTGGCGGCGCGTGATGATTGCGCTGGGCTTCCCGCTGTCGCTGGCCGCATCCGGTGCCGCCGCCTTGCCCGCTTGGGCCTGGTTGCTGCCGCTGCTCTTGCTGCTGCTGATCTATCCCCTGAACGCCTGGCGCGATGCGCCCCTTTTTCCAACGCCTAAAAAGGCATTAAAACACCTTGCAGCCCAAGTACCACTTGTGCAAGGCGCTCTCATTCTGGATGCAGGCTGTGGCCTGGGTGACGGCTTGCTGGCGCTGCGCGCGGCCTACCCACAGGCCAGATTGCACGGACTGGAGTGGAGCTGGCCGCTGCGCGCGCTGTGCGCCCTGCGCTGCCCGTGGGCGCGCGTGCGCCAGGGTGACATCTGGCGCGCCGACTGGTCGGCTTACGACATGGTTTACCTGTTTCAGCGGCCTGAAAGCATGCCGCGCGCAGTGGCTAAAGCGCGCGCCGAACTCAAGTCCGGGGCGTATCTGGTGAGCCTGGAATTTGCGGCGCAAGAGCTCAGGCCGCTTGTGATATTGCGCCCAACCCAGGGCAAGCCGGTGTGGGTGTATCGCATACCATTGGAAAAAAAGAAGTCATCGTGATGCACAGCGAAATAAAAGCCCTGCCCTTGCCGCCACCTCCCGCCCTGCTGCGCCAGCTGTTTGACGCGGCCGTGGCCGCCGCCCAGCCGGCGCTGTGCTTGCCCGCCCATCTGCCACCGCCGCCCAAAGGCCGCACCATCATCATTGGCGCGGGCAAAGCCAGTGCCGCCATGGCGCGCGCGCTCGAAGACCATTGGGCCGGGCCGCTAGAGGGCTTGGTGGTCACGCGCTACGGCTATGAGGTGCCGTGCCAGCGCGTCGACATCGTGCAAGCCGCGCACCCGGTGCCTGACGCGGCGGGGCTGGCCGCCACCCAGCGCATTCTGCAAACCGTGCAAGGCCTCACCACGGATGACCTGGTCATCGCCCTGATCTCGGGCGGCGGCTCATCACTTTTAATAGCGCCTAGCGAAGGAATGACGCTGGCTGACAAGCAAAACGTCAACAAAGCCTTGCTGACCAGCGGCGCGACCATTTCAGAGATGAACTGCGTGCGCCGCCACCTCTCGGCCATCAAAGGCGGCCGCTTGGGTGCGGCCTGCTACCCGGCCAAATTGCTCACGCTGCTGATCTCGGATGTGCCTGGCGACTTGCCCATGGACATTGCCTCAGGCCCCACCGTGGGCGATGTCACCACCTGCGCGGATGCATTGGCCATTGTGCAGCGCTACCAGATTGACCTGCCTGTAGCGGCGCGCCAACTGCTGGAGGGCGGCGCAGGCGAGACCGTCAAGCCCGACGATGCGCGCCTGAATAAAAGCAGCGTGCGCATGATCACCGCGCCGCAAATCGCGCTGCAAGCTGCTGCACAAATGGCGCAGGCAGCCGGGTTCACGCCCTACATCCTGGGCGATAGCCTTGAAGGCGAAGCGCGTGACGTGGCCAAAGTGCTGGGTGGCATGGCGCGCCAGGTGGTGCTGCACGGCCAGCCGTTCAAAACCCCCTGCGTGCTGCTGTCTGGCGGTGAAACCACGGTGACGCTCAAGGGCCAAGGCCGTGGCGGGCGCAATGTGGAGTTTTTGCTGGCGCTGGGCGTGGCGCTGGCGGGAACGCCCGGTGTCTATGCCATCGCTGGGGACACCGACGGTGTCGATGGTTTGGAGGAAATCGCTGGGGCAGTGTTGACTCCCGACACCTTGGAGCGCGCCTGGGCGCTCGGCATGAACCCGCGCAGTTTTCTGGACAACAACGATGCCCACACGTTCTTTCAAACCCTGGGCGACTCGGTCATCACCGGGCCGACGCTGACCAATGTGAATGATTTCCGGGCGATTTTGTTGACCGGCTAATGGAATATTTGGGTCTAACTGATGTGTTGTTTTAACCCAAGCCACGACATGAGCTGGACGGCTTGATGAGGGCTTGATGGCAAAGAAATCCCGCAATCCGGTTGACGTCAAACGGACAGAGTCTGCCTCGAGCGCTTGGGCTTTGCAGGCAGCAGAAACCACCCATAAGCCAGCGCTTGCGCCGCCAGCAGTACGGTAAACGTCAGTTTGAAAGCCTCGCTGTGGCTCAGGCCCGTGGCGCTCGCCGCATCCAACGCCGCGCCAATACCCCACTGCAGACCAAACGCGCCCACAAACACCAGCAGGTTCAGGGCGGTGTTCACCCGGCCGGACAGTGCCACCGGAAAAGCCGCCGTCAGCTGCGAATAGGCAATGTTGCTCAGGCTGAACGAGATGCCCAGCAGCGGCCACAGCCACAGGGGCGGAGCCAGGTTCAGGATGATCGCCAGCTCGGCCACCAGCGCCAGCCCCATGCCAAAAGTGAGCAAAGCCATGGGCGACACGCCCCGGCGCGCCAGCCACAGCGAGCAGGTGGCGACAAACAAAAAACCCGCCAGCATGGCCACGGCTAACCCTAGCAGCACGCCAGCCGCGTCACCACGGTTCAGGCCGTTGACCTGCATCAGCCACGGCACCGCCCACAAGCCTTGAATGGCCATGAAGCCACCCACCGCCAGGCAGCCTTGCGGCGCAAAGCGCCAAAAGATGCGGTTGGTATAAATCTGGCGCAAGGCGTTCAATTGCTGGCCGATGGGTTCGCGCTGCGTGCCCACGGTCTGGTCGGGTACGGTCATCAGGTACGCCGCTGACGCCACCAGCAACGCTGCGCACAAATAAAACAGGCCGCGCCAGCCCAGCAGCGGTAACGCCGCTTCAACCGGCACGCTGGCAGAGAGTGCCCCCAGGCCACCGGCGACCATGATGGTGGCGGTGAGCGACGGCAACTGTTCAGCGCTGAACCACTGGCTGAACGCCTTGAAGCTGGCCATCAGGCAGGCCGACACGCCCATGCCAATGAGCGCGCGTGCCAGTGCCAGCGTTTGCGTGGATTCGCCCAGACCAAACAGCGCGCAGCCGGCAGCGGCTACCAGCAGCAGTGCTGCTTCAACACGGCGCGGGCCAAAGCGGTCCAGCAATAGGCCCAGCGGTAACTGAAACAGGCCAAACGCCAGAAAGTAAGCTGAAGTGAGCAGGCCCAACCCGGCCGCGCTCATGTTGAGATCGCGCATCAGCTCGGGCGCAATCACCGCGTTGACGCTGCGCAGCGCGTACGACAAAAAATAGCCCAGCGCATAGGCAGGGACCAGACGAAACCACAGGTTGGCGGGAGCAATCATGCGCCGCATTGTCGCGCAGCCTTCAGCCCCAAAGGTGCGCATTCTGAATGGATGCCGGAACAGGTCCGGCATAACAAGCTGGGCTATCGGGCTAGCGCGCGCTGAGCTTGTCCAGTACTGGTGCCAGCTTCTCGCGGTTGCTCGGGTTGATGCGG